>JAPOKD010000004.1 GCA_029977825.1 Planctomycetota bacterium
CCCCACCGCGACGACCATGCTGACTATGTGGGTCGCGAAAATGAGGTATTCAGGTGACGGTCGTAACAGATTTCTTGACGACAGGCCTTTATCGGGCTGGGTTTGCCCTGCTGATCTTATGCGTCCTGCTTGTGATTGGTGTTTACCTCCTGTCAATCTTTCGGGACTACGCGGCTGAAGACTGGGAAGAGCCTGTTCAAGGCATCGCAAACTTGGAAGAAATGCACGCCAAAGGTGACATTAGCGACGAGGAATTCCGAACAATACAATCGAGAAGCCATCAGCCTTCCGCTGAGACGAGTTCAACTGAGCGTTTCCCACCTGGGAATCATTCAACCAGCACCTGACATTTAGCGAACAATTGCACGCAATCCCTTCCCGACGCATCATCGTTGCGACCTGTCGCAACCGTATGATCCGTCACCGATCGCATGTGAACCGTTCGATAGATTCATTGCTGTGACTCGTTTTCAAGTTGAATGTTAGAAGGACAACCCCTCCGCCTGTTTGCCCTCCCAATTCCATGCTGGGCATGCATTCGGAAACTATAAATCGTTTTTGAACCCAAACCACATCAGGCTCGAACTTTCGAGGATACGGATGACCCATCTCTACTAGCTTCCAGCATTGGTAGCTGACAGGGAAAGCATTCGAGCCGTGGCCCGAAACCGTTGAAGCGGACATCGGACATTGTGATTGCGGAACAGAATGAGTGCCGAGCGAGAGCTCAGGAAAAAGGTACTCGACTGGACTGCGTTGCGGTGGAACCGATCGCACATTAGGAGTCGTGTATGCCCTCTAAGGATAACCCAACCTCTCGCCGCGGAACTTCTTCGAGCAAAAAGAACGCATTCTGTTCTTTTTGCAGGAAGAGTTACCGTGACGTAGGACCACTCGTCGAAGGTCCCGGCGATGTTTACATTTGCAGTGAGTGTATCGAACTCTGCCAGTCGATCCTCGACCAGGAAGAGCGTCGGCGCGGGCCAACCAAGTCCCTGTTCAACGAAATCCCTTCGCCAAGGTCAATCGTAGAGCACTTGGACGAGTATGTGATTGGACAAACCGCTGCGAAACGAGTGCTCGCGGTATCTGTCCACAATCACTACAAGCGTCTGACCAGCGAATGGGAAGGCGATTCAGAGGTAGAGATTGAGAAAAGCAACATTCTGCTTGCCGGGCCTACAGGAAGCGGCAAGACCTTGCTTGCAAGGTCGCTCGCGAGAATGCTCAACGTGCCTTTCGCGATTGGTGATGCGACCACATTGACCGAGGCAGGTTATGTAGGTGAAGACGTCGAGAACCTGCTCCTGAAATTGCTCCACGCTGCCGACTTCGATGTCGATGCCGCTCAGCGAGGTATTCTTTACATCGACGAGGTGGACAAAATTGGCAAAACGAGCGCCAATGTGTCAATCACCCGTGACGTTTCTGGTGAAGGTGTGCAACAAAGCCTGCTCAAGATGCTTGAAGGCACCGTCGCAAACGTTCCCCCACAAGGCGGACGCAAACATCCGGAGCAACAGTACATCCAACTGGACACGAGTAATATCCTGTTCATCGTCGGGGGCACGTTCGTTGGCATCGAAGATATCATCCGAAAGCGTCTCGGCCATAAGACACTGGGATTCGCTGGTGAGAGTGTTCGCAACGAGCAGTCTGAATCCGAGTTACTCACTCAGGTTCAGACCGAAGACATTCTGCAATTCGGATTGATTCCTGAGCTTGTCGGTCGCCTGCCCGTCGTCAGCTACCTGCAGCCGCTGAACGAGGAAGGCCTGGTACGAGTCATGAAAGAGCCCAAGAATGCTCTGACCCGACAGTATCAGGCGCTCTTTAAGATGGAGAACTGCGAAGTTGAATTTACCGATGGCGCCCTGCACTATGTTGCTCAACAGGCACTCGCAAAAGGCGTCGGCGCACGCGGTCTGCGGGGAATCCTGGAAGATGTGATGCTGGACATCATGTACGACCTGCCTGAACAGGAAGACGGGACGGTATTCACGATCGACGAGAATGTCGTCGCCGGCTCAAGCGACCTGTTCAAAATGCCAACGACCAAGAGTGCGTAGGACACCGTTCCAAGTCACTCAATTTTCCGATGCCACCGGGGTGACAACCTCGGTGGCTTTTTTCTTATCGATCGGTTAATCCAGGTGTCTGCATAGACACTCACTCACACCTGCTGCACCGCGAACACCGGAACTCCGTGTCACTTCTCGGCATCCGAGTTGGAAAAGTCACTTTCATCCCGTTCCGCATAGAATTTGGTGATATCGATACCCGCCCGACGCTCCTCTTCCATCAACTTGATGCGTGACTCCAGTCTTTCCATTCTTCGCATCAACTGGGGAATGGCATCCTTGTTCTCATCAACCGGTTGCGGTCGCGGCACCTTGGGGTAAGCCAAGTGCCGTTGCATCGCCGCGAAGAGAAAGAGCGGTTCTCTTTTGCGATTTCCCAAGGCAATGCGTCCTTCTTTTCGCCCAAAAAGAAACGGTCCTTTTCCATCGACCGACTGCCCGGCTTCCTCGATCTTCACGCGGTACTCATCACTCGCCAAAAACAACAGATCAGCAATATCCACCAAACCGACCTGAGCCCTCAGCATCAGAATCCACTTGGCCCACTTTCTGTCAAAGGTCGGATCGTTACTGATTGCGGTCAGCCCTCGATCGTAATTGAGCCTATTTCTGCACAGCACTTCGAAGTGATAGAAGAACAGACCTGCTTCATTGTGTTCTGCAGCACGGTATTTGGCTTCACCTTCGAGTACCTGAAGGGCGGTCCCCATCGTGAACCGTCCGGACTCCTTTTCCGCCTCCTCGACCAGATAGGCCTGAAACGGAGTGAAGTAGTGAGCCAACTTCTTCATGGCGGGTGCCATCTGTCCAGAATGCTTGAGTTCCGTGAGCAGATAATCGATCGCGAGGGGAAGTTTGGTTGTGGTCAGCAACTCATAGCGAATTTGCTCCAACAATTCCTGCATTGGCATCTCAATGTCAGCACGCTCACGCAGCACCTGATAAAGATAACCCTGCTCAATGTACTCGGAACGATCGAGAAGTGGCTGAACCATGCTTGTGCTCCGCGTGTTGAATGATGACCTGAAGCAATACAGGTGCGGAATCTCACAGGCAACGCACCGAATCAGAGCCCCGTGGCCAGTCTGTTACGGCTGCTGCATGCAGTTTTACGAAACATCAAGAATCAACCATCCCCGCCTCTTTACGGCCAGCAGGGGATCAATCATCAGCAGGGGAGGGGATGTATCAGGAATACTTGCGGAACAGGATGCAGGCGTTGTGACCACCAAAGCCAAAGCTGTTACTCATTGCAACTCCGACCTCACACTTCGCTGCCTGGTTGGGTGTGTAATCAAGATCACACTCAGGATCAGGATTGGTGTAATTGATCGTAGGTGCGATCAGCGATTCCTGGATAGTCTTACAGGAAATCACAGCTTCAATGCCACCACTTGCTCCCAGCGAATGCCCCAGAGCCCCTTTGGTGCTGCTGATCTTCATTTTGTGGGCATGATCTCCAAACACAGCTTTGATCGCCTGAGTCTCCGCCTTGTCACCCAAAGGAGTGCTTGTGCCATGAGCGTTGATGTAGTCGACGTTCTCAGGCGCCACGCCGGCGTCTGAGATTGCAGCCTGCATCGCTGCAGCAGCACCTTTACCTTCCGGGTCTGGAGCAGTGATATGCCCAGCATCGCTCGTCGTCCCATAACCAAGCACTTCTGCATAAATGCGTGCTCCGCGGGCCTTGGCGTGCTCCAACTCTTCAAAGACCAGCAAACCAGCGCCTTCACCGAGTACGAATCCATCCCGATCAGCATCAAATGGCCGACTTGCTGCTGCAGGATCCTCGTTACGCGTCGACAACGCTTTCATGTTTTGGAATGCAGCCAATCCCATGTGGGTGATTGCTGCCTCGGTACCGCCCGTGATGACCACGTCCGTTTCCCCCAATCGGACACTCCTCAGCGCGTCGCCCATAGCGTTAGTCGCACTTGCGCATGCGGTAGCCACGGCATAGTTAGGTCCTTTCAGACCATAGGTGATTGAGAGGTTACCTCCCGCGGCATTGAGCATCATTTTCGGCACAGTGAACGGGCTGACGCGATCCGGCCCCTTGTTCAGCATTTTTTCGATCTGAACTTCAATCTCGCCCAAACCTCCAATACCCGAACCCAGGATCACGCCACATTTGGAGCGATCCACTTTGTCAAAATCCAACCCGGAGTCCTGGATGGCCTGCCCACCGGCATGAACGGCGAACTGCGTGAAACGATCAAGCCGTTTCACCTCACGACGATCAATCCACTGAGTGGGATCAAAATCCGGAATATCACCGCCGAAATGAACTTTGTAGGCACTTGTATCGATTGTTTTGAGCTGATGAACGCCACTCTCGCCGGCCGTCAGACGACTCCAAAATGTGTCGACTTCGACTGCCAACGGAGAGACGACGCCTACGCCTGTAACCACAATGCGGCGCTGCGATTCTTGTTGCATTCGGATGCCTTGGACGAATGTTCCATGCTAGGAATGAAGGGACCTGCCCAAACTTGCACCGGGCAGCAGATAAAACAAATGCCGCCCGCGAAACACAAAGCCGCGGGGGGCACTCGGATTTAGGGGCGGCAGATTCAATTAGACCAGCTGTGCTTTACCACGAGGTAAACACAATCAGGCGTCTTCATCGCCTTTGGCCTTTTCGATGAAATCAATCGCTTGGCCTACTTTTTGGATATTCTCGGCTTCGTCATCAGGAATATTGATATCGAACTCTTCTTCGAGTTCCATTACCAATTCGACGGTATCGAGCGAATCCGCACCCAAGTCGGTAACAAAGGAGGTCTCGCGGGTGATCTTTTCTTTATCAACTCCGAGTTGTTCGGACACGATATCGATCACGCGTTCTTCAACGGTAGCCATGAGCAGTCTCTAGGGGATGTCAGCAAGCTGAAAATGTTTGTTCTGTAGAATTCGTAGGCATGCGGTGCGAGTGACCCCTCACCTCGAATCCGAGGTATAGAGCCGGTTGCACTGAATTGCATTCGCGGAAAAGGATAGGTGAAACAAGCAAAAGGCGTCAATACACAGACGGCTAGTTCCGCCATCCGATTTGACAATTCGTGCCAAGATTCTACCCGATCATACCGCCATCGACGACCAGCGTCTGCCCAGAGACATAACCAGCATTCTTCGATGCAAGAAAGAGGACGGCCGCAGCCACATCTTCTGGTGATCCCACCCGTTTGGCTGGAATCCGTTTTTTGACCTCTTCAAGGACCACATCACCCAATTCCGCGGTCATTTCACTGGCAATGAAGCCCGGAGCGACCGCATTTACTGTCACTCCACGGCTGATCAGCTCTTTACTGAGCGTTCGGGTCAACCCAATCATCCCCGCTTTACTGGCAGAATAATTGGCTTGGCCGGGGTTGCCGATCAAGCCAGAGATGCTAGCCATGTTGATAATTCTGCCGTATTTGCTGCGACGCATGATTCCCGCGGCCGCTCGACAGCAGACAAAGCAACTCGTCAAGTTCGTGGCAATGACGTCATCCCATTCCTCGTCAGACATCCCCCGCATCAGTTTATCACGGGTAATTCCGGCATTATTGACGAGAATATCGAGGCGACCGTGCTTTTCCTTGGCCCCTTCAATGGCGGCCTTGGCGGCAGCCCTGTCCGTCACATCACAAGCAACTGCCTCAGCAACTCCTCCGGCTGATTCAATCTCAGACACAGTAGCTGCGAGTTTCTCGGCGTTTCGGGCCAGGCACACGACAGTTGCTCCATTGATACCCAAAGCAATCGCAACGGCTTTTCCGAGCCCCTGTGAGGCTCCCGTGACGACGGCTACCTGGTCTTTCAGGTCCGTTGTGAGAGAAAGTTCCATGGCTTGTTCCGCGGTGTAAATGAAGTTCGATGACTTGCACTGACGCTCAACTTCTATGCGATAAGTGAGAATCTATGCGACAAGTGAGAATAAAGAGTATTGGTATGAAAGGCCCGAGTCACCCAAGGTCACCCATCCCCGAAACCATCCGATGGCAACTTTCGGTTGATGCGTTTCAGAGTCCCCCGCAAGACACGACCGGTTCCAACCTCCTCAAAACCGTCGATCCCGTCTTCGAGCATCTGACGGACCGAGTCTTCCCAACGCACAGAGCCGACGACCTGACGGCTGAGCAGATCTCGAATTTCACTTGCGGATTGATGTGGTCTGGCATCCACATTGCTGTAAACGGGGATTTGTGTGTCATGAATCGGAATTTCTTCCAACGCCGCACGCAGAGCCTCAACCGCCGGTTGCATCAACGATGTATGAAACGCGCCAGCAACGCTGAGAGGAATCACTTTCATCGCCCCCGCAGCTTCAGCCGCGGGCACCAGACGCTCGATTGCGGTCAGATGCCCAGAGACAGCGATGTTTCCGGGACACAGCAAGTTGGCAGGCTGTAAGACCTCTCCGTCATGCCGACAGTCATCACAGACCTGCTTCACCTTGTCCAAATCCAACCCCAGGACACTGGCCATGCCGCTTTGTACTGCATCGGCAGCAGCCTGCATCGCCTGGCCGCGTCGCTGAACAAGCCTCACACCGTCTGCAAATTCCAAGCCACCAGAGAAGCAAACCGCCGTATACTCGCCGAGACTCAGGCCGGCAGCCGCTTTCACGACTGCAATTCTCTCTGGCGCCTGCTCACGCATCACGGCTGCTGCCGCAATGCCTACCACGAACAGGGCTGGCTGGCTGTAAGCAGTCTCATTGAGCTGGGACTCCGGACCCTCAGCGCACAACTTACCGAGATCGTAGCCTAAAATTTCCGAGGCTTGATCGAATAAGCTTTTCGCGACCGGATGCGTCTCACAGAGCCATCGGCCCATGCCGATGGCCTGCGCTCCTTGTCCGGGGAAGAGGATGCCGACAGATTTCATTGCTGAACGGCGCCAATTAGCTGTCTTCGTGCTCGACGACAATACGGCCCTGATAGTATCCGCACTTAGGGCAGATCGTGTGGGTCGGTACCGCGGTGCTGCACTGAGGGCAGTAGCTGATCTGACGCTTTTTCACACGATCATGCGAGCGTCGTTTACCAGTTCGGCTGTTAGAGTGTTTTCGTTTAGGGACAGCCATCGCTGTTTTCTTCCGGTCTAGTTCCAAAAGGTTGATTTCGAGCCGCGTATCGTAGGTTCCGCAGGCCGATTCCGTCAACGCGTCCAACCACGGTTTTTCCGAAACCGAGCAAATTCTCTTGCGAAAACTTGAATCGGCAGCGATCAGGACTGCTCTGACGGTCGATTTGCCACCGCCATCCCCATATTCACGCGACTATCTGGCAGGAAAGTCACCTGCGGACCCTGCAAACCGAGCTCCGCCAGCTCTGTCTGAATTGCCTCCAAAGTACGCATGCTGCCGTTTTGGGTTCCCAATTCCAGCTTCAAAGCCTCGACACATTCACCCATATCGGGCCTTGCGGGGCCGCGAAACAGATCAATCACAACCAGCTTACCGCCGAGTTTGAGTGCCTTGACCGCTTTGGCCAGAAGTTTTTGTCCCTCGCCTGGCCCCAAGCACCCCAGTCGCTGGGCAACCAAAACGAGATCAAAAACCGCGTCATCCAACTCCGCCTCCAATGGATCTGCTTCGACTGCATGGAAGCGATCACCAAGACCAATCGAATCAGCGGTGCTTTGAGCCGCTTTGAGTGCCGCCGCCTGATCCACCGCCGTGACTATGGCGTCCTGATCGCGGTGTGCCATCGCAGCACTCCAGACCGCCGAGCCACAACCCAGATCCAATATTTTCAGCCCCTTGCTCTCGTCCTCACCGCCCAACTCCAACATTTCAGCAGCTTGCATCGCCGCCGGCGTATGCACCCACTGCGTCGCTGCCAGTGAATTCCTGTAGGCCTGATCATCGATAAGCGTCTCTTCGTCATCGGACTCACCAGATTCTTGCAAATGGGCCACCATCCGATTCCACGTCGCATCCCCCAAGTCCTCGTCATACTGACACAACAAGTGAGCTACCCGAGAAAGGGCATAATCTTCTTCGTATTGTTCAATGATGCTGCTGGCCACCAGTGCATCGAGCACCAATTTCGTGGCACCTCGCTTGAGCGATAGCTTTTCGCATAACTGGGTCAACGTTCGCTGTCCCTCACGCAACTCCGTCAGAAGCCCAAGCTCACGAGCGGCGCGAAATAGATGAGCGGCCGCGTTTATCTTCATGAACTGCTGGTACTGATCGAGCGTTTTGTCTTGTGCATTCATCTGGATTCACTCCCTTCGACCTCAGGCGTCCACCGCACGCAATGCATCCACGACAGCATTGCAACGCGTCATCGTTTTTTCAAACTCTTCAAACGTCAGCGACTGGTAACCATCACTCAAGGCAGTACTCGGGTCCGGATGAACTTCGATGATCAGGCCATCAGCCCCAGCTGCGGCGGCTGAAACGGCCATATCGGGAACCATGTACGCGTGACCTGTGCCATGGCTGGGATCGATAATCACAGGCAGATGTGTCTTGCGGTGAAGATAGGAAACACTCGCGAGTGGTAGCGTAAAACGGGTATGGCCCTCGAAAGTCCGAATCCCTCGTTCGCAAAGCATCACCTGATCATTGCCCTCATTGAGAATGTACTCAGCAGCCAGCAGGAACTCATCCATCGTGGCTGACGCTCCTCTTTTCAGCAGCACTGGTTTACCGGCAGCCCCTACCGCCTCGAGCAGTCGGTAATTCTGCATATTTCTCGCTCCCACCTGCAGGACGTCTGCATAACGGGCGACCAAGTCCACATCGTCGGTACCCATCACCTCAGTGAAAATTGCGAGGTTTGTTTCTTCCCTGGCCGCTGCCAGCATTTTCAAACCGTCCTCCTTGAGTCCCTGGAAACTATAAGGGCTCGTTCGCGGTTTGAACGCACCACCACGCAGACCGGTTGCCCCTGCTGCCTTGACCGCTCTGGCTGTCGACAGAATCTGCTCTTCATCCTCGACACTGCATGGCCCCGCAATCATCCCAACTTCACCCGCTCCCGCTACAAAATCCAGGATACGAATCTGGGTGGCATGCTGCTGGACCTCCCGGCTTGCCATTTTATAGGGAGCTGCAATCGGAACGACTGCAGAGACACCAGCACTACTTTCAATTGACTCTTTGAAATGCTCGCGTTTGTCACCAATGGCAGCCACAACGGTCCGCTCAGTCCCCACAATGACATTCGCCTTCAACCCCATGCTTTCCACCCGCTGAACGGTCGCCTCGACCTCGGCATCTGTCGCATTCGGCTCCATCACAACAATCATTATCTCACCTGGGTTAGACGTATCTTCGGGGATCTCGGAAAAGGGAAAGCGTAAACACGCACGGAACCTGCTACCAACGGACTCAGCAATGACAATGTGGGTGACGTTGCAGGAGACATCATCAGAACGCGAACGCAATGGGATGTCACGGGGGTACACCCTCGATTCGCTGCTCAGAGGTGCAGAATTGCGTCATGCATCGCCCGCAAAACAGTCGATGCCGCCTTCAAAAAATGGCTGAAACGCCTGACTGCCGCCCGGCCCGACTTACCAACACGACAGAAAATGCCGCGAGCAAACCGTCTAACCACAAAACGGCTCACATAAGAACGGTGGACTCAGGCACCACCATGGAAATACCGCCTATCTGCTGACACTCTGTACCAGTACTGATTCCAGATCAGCTTTCGGAGCAAACAGTCTTGTGATGACTTACCAGAATCCCTGACGAGAGCATTTTGCACGCATCATTTCCCCGTGCGCCAGCGTTTCCACGCATCAACGAACTGCGCCGGTGTGGCCTCGAAAGACTGAATGAACGCCTTTTCGAAAGGTAGCCCTCGGCTCATATTTCTCAGCAGCCCATCAAAACCCTTTTTCTGAGCACGATCAAGCATCGCAGCCATGATGTCAGTGGCAATCAAATCAGACTGCTCTGGCGTCAGTTTGCCATCGAGGAATTGCTTCGAGTTGCCCATCGCCGCCAACGCCTCGACAAGCTCACGATTGACCGTTGTTTTCACCCCTCTGCCTCGTGATGACTTCTCAGTATTACCATGTCGCCGTGCGATGACTTTGCCCGTACCCTCGGCAAGCCAACGTGGTACATCTCCCCCGCGTGTGGCAACTGCCAAGGCTACTAATGGTGACGTAAGCCGTGCTTCAATTTCATCCTTTTCATCACGATCGGTTGCAACCAGCGAAACGTAGCCGTCGATACCATCATATTTCCAGTGACTGCTCCATCCGTTCGGGATACCGCGTCCTTCGACCATCTTTGCGAATTCGCTGTAATCATACCTTTTAGGCATTACAAAAATGGTCGCTCTTCCCTTGAAGAATGCCTGTCCGGCATCCGCTGACACAACCGACTTCACAGCTTTCATTTGGTCTTCTGCCAGCTCGGCGACGAGTTTGACCGTAGCAGGGGCAGCAGAACCAACAACATAGAAGTGTTCCGTTGTTTCAGTCGTCAGGTCGGCCCCGGTAGAAACCACCAGCTTGATATTTTCACCAGCGATTTCGGCACGACGATCACTCAGTTCCTGAGGTGTCGCAGCAGCGGCCCATGCCAATTGGCTCATGACCTGCAATGGCTGATTGTCCGAGGCCCCATCAAGCGTCGCGCCCTCATCAATCCAGGTAGAGATCAGCTTGATCGAATCCTCCGAGAAAGCTGGACGCCCCCCAGCGGGCATCTTCAACCCCATGGTTCCGCGAAGCTTTTTGACCAGCAGACTTTCTTCCCCATTCCCGGGAATGACAATATCGCCGCTATCACCGCCACGCAGCAGCTGTGCAAAGGTGTCCATGCTCAAACCACCACTGGCTCGCATCGCGTTGATATGACAACCTTTACAGCTTTCAACCAGCAGTGGAGCCACATCGCCAGCAAAGCTGACTGTTTCTTTGCCGGTCGCCTTCATCGCCTTGAGTCTTGGCCGCGGTGGCTCAGCTGTGGTCGCCCCTGCTGCAATCGGCGCGGCTGGGTCAGGACCGTCAAATTTCGCGCCAGCAACAATCCAATCCTTCAATATTTTCAATTCGGCAGGTGTCACCTTGCCACCACCTCGCGGCATGTCCCCAGTTTCGATGGTCTCGATCAAGCGACTTCCCACAGTATCGCCGGCGAAGATGACCACGCCCTCTGGAGGACCTTTCATGAGGGCTGCATAGGTCGCCAAGTTGAATCCACCTTTACTGTCGGAAGCATGGCACCGCCCACAACGTGTCGACAAAATTGGTGCGACAGCCTTGGTAAAACTGATTCCATCAGCCGGCATCGGCTCTGGATTACCAGGTTCTGGGGTTGTTCCAAGCTTGGGCTTTGCGGGAGCATCCTCAGGCCGCTTTGGCCTTGTGAAGGTTGGTAGTGTGATTCCCTCAAAGTCCAGCAAAGTCCGAGCCTTTTCGATCCGCTGCATTGCCGGCAGTAAATCGTCGTATAGCCTCTGCGACCCGCCCTTGGTGGCCTCTTCTATCTGCTTGACCGCAGTTCGGACGTACTCGGCAGAGGCCTCGAAATCCCCTGCCGTGTAGCTCTTCGCAGCCCGCAAAACACTAGCGTTCACGGTTTGAACGGTTTTCTTTTCCTCAGCCGTGCGCCCAGCGGCATTCGCTAGGGTGGTGAAGAAAATCGACGTAACGGACAAAAACACAACAAATTTGCTGAGCTGTGGGATCAATGATCGCATCACATCCAAACCAGATAGAGAGAAAAACCTAGCTTCATTGACGAAGCTGCCACGGTGATAACGCATCTCAACAGTATAAGTACCCACTGGGACCAGCACCGGATCGCTAGCAACGGAATCGGTCAGCAACGCCGCCAGAGGCCAGAAATACCGTAAAAAGCCGCATGATGTAATGCAAAAAAACTAATCAGCGGAGTGCCGCTGGGCCTAGTACTCATTTCCAACCGCATCAGAATCCACTGCTGCAGCAGAAAAATCACTCTTCACGACCTGCCGTACCTGCCGGCTGACAATTTCCTGCTTGAGCCTAGCGATTGCCTCTGCCGTGGGCATGGATCCCAAATCGCCATCGATACGGTCACGCAGTGCCACATGCCCAGCCTCTGCCTCCTTGGGACCAACCACCGCCATGTAATTCACCAAATCCAACTGTGCGTTACGGATTTTGGCCTGAACCTTGCCACCGCTATTGTCGACGGTCACCTTCAGTCCAGCCGCCTCAAGTTCCTTGGCGACTTGCACCGCGTAGTCGAGTGACTTGTCACTCAATGGCAAAACTCGTACCTGCTCAGGAGCCAACCAAAGTGGAAATGCGCCTGCAAAGTGCTCAATCAGCATCCCTGTGAACCGCTCCAGAGACCCGAACGGTGCGCGGTGAATCATGACCGGCCGATGAGCCGCGTTGTCGCTGCCGTTGTACTCAAGCTTGAAACGTTCTGGCAAGTTGTAGTCCAACTGCACGGTCCCAAGCTGCCATGATCTGCCAATGCAATCACGCACCATAAAGTCGGCCTTGGGGCCATAAAATGCTGCTTCACCAGGTTCCTCATTGAAAGTCAAACCGGAGCCCTGCAGAACTCCGCGCAATGCGCCTTCCGCATGATCCCAGTTCTCCTCCGAGCCAACATACTTGTCGCTGTCGGGATCACGCAGAGAAAGCTGCACGCTGTAATCATCCAGCCCAACAGATTCGAGGACAAACTTAGTCAACTCGATGGTAGCCCGAAATTCATCCTCCACCTGCTGCGCAGTACAGAAAATGTGTGCATCATCCTGCGTCAAGCCACGCACCCGCAGCATGCCGTTGAGTTCGCCAGTCTGCTCGTGCCGATAAACAGTTCCAAATTCGAACAAACGCAAAGGCAACTGCCGGTAAGATCTGGGTTGCGCCTTGAAAATCTGGCAATGGTGAGGGCAGTTCATCGGCTTGAGCAGATAACGCTCGTTGTTGACCTGCCAATCATGCAACACTTTTCGTTTTGCGTCGGCCGATGCCGATGAGCGGTAATCAGGCAGCTTAACACCAAAAACCTCGGCTGCAGCCATCAATTTATCTTCACCGTCGGAATCCAGGGTTCCCTCCTGCAGACGCTCACTCCATGCGTCCAACATGCCGCCCACCTCACTTCCAAACAAGGGCGCGAATTGACTGTCCCGATAGTAGGGAAAGTGGCCACTCGTCTCGTACATTTCAACGCGACCGATGTGCGGACTGTAAACCGGGTCATAGCCGCGTGACAACAATTCGCGGCGCAGGAAATCCTCAAGCGCAACGCGAACCCTGGCACCTTTGGGCAACCACAGGCACAGCCCTTGTCCAACATCCGGGTTGATGGAGAAGAGTCCATGCTGCTTGCCGAGTACGCGGTGGTCACGTCGCTTGGCCTCCTCGATTTGTTCCAGATATGCCTTGAGCTGTTTTTTGTCGAAAAATGCCGTGCCATACAATCGCTGTAGCTGACGCCCCGACGTATCTCCCTTCCAGTGCGAGCCAGCAATGGTCATCAATTTGATCGCTTTGATCTTGCCTGCATCAGGAATATGCGGGCCTCGGCACAGATCCACAAACTCGCCTTGGCGGTAAAAGCTCACCGTGGGCTGATCAGAAAGACCAGTATCAATGTGCTCGACCTTCAAATCCTGATCCAGATCATCGCAAAGCTTTCTTGCCTCCTCGCGATCCAGAATGAAACGCTCGAACGGCTCTCTTTCCTTGATGATGCGTTTCATTTCGGCTTCGATCTTCGGAAAATCGTCCTCGCTGATTTTCTCTGGCAAATCAAAGTCGTAATAAAAGCCTCCCTCTGTTGTTGGCCCAAATGCCAGAGAAACTCCGTCAAACAAACGCATGACGGCGCGAGCCATCACGTGCGCTGCTGAATGCCTCAAGACACCCAATGCAGCTTCGTCCCGACCGGTCAGCAAGGTCAACGACAAAGGCTCGAGCCCTTCGGAAAATTCGCCCAATGGACGATCGGCGTCAACGACAGCTCCCGACACCTCCGCAGCAATCACGCTGCGGGCAAGTCCTTCGCTGATTCCCTTAGCTACATCCATCGCCGTTGTTTCGGGCGGATGCTCCGCGAGCGTTCCATCGGGAAGTTGAATTTGAATGCTGGAAGCAGAAGCGGAGCTCATTGCGAATTACCGTACTTGAGTGGAATCTGACAGACCCTCGCATACCGACGGCGAGTGCCCTTAGCGCCAAAGGATGATCGCGGTCCCCATGGACCGTCAATCCCGAATCAAAAGGACGCCCCAGAAGTCCGCCAGCAGGCGCTTTTTCCCAGCAACACGGTTGACAAACTTTCGATTTAAACGATTGTTTTAAACAGGCGTTCACAATTCGAAACCCGCCCAAAAGAGGCCGCTTTGGTAAATTCAGTCAAAAATTCACTCCAATCGCAGCGGAATTCGAGCGACGAAATCGAAATACGCCCCAACGAGCGTTCTTGTGACACCAGAAGCCGAATCCTGGCTTCCGCAGGCCCCGTTTTTGCCGCCCAAGGCTACGCCGGCGCGACCGTGCGGGAAATCTGCGCCACTGCTGGGGTCAATATCGCATCAGTGGGCTACCACTTCGGTGACAAACTTGGGCTGTATCGTGAAGTAATCCACGCCTTGCGTTTAGCCAGAGCAAAACGGTTTCCAACGCCCAATACTGACTTGCAAAAGCCGCAAGACACGTTGCAGGCTTTAGTCAATACGCTTCTCGCTCGCATGCTGATTACCGAGGAGGCGGCTTGGGAGACTGAACTTCTGATGCGTGAAATGCAAAACCCGACTCCTGTTTTCGAGAGCATTGTCGAAGATTTTTTTCGACCGTTATTCGATCAGTTGACTGAAACGCTAGGGCTATTAGTAAAGACCGATCTGCCAGTTCATACTCTGCAGCACTTGGCTTTCAGCACCGTGGGGCAATGCCTGTACTACCGCGTGGGTGCCCAAGCGATCCAAGTATTGATTCCCGAGCGGCAAAGAACAGCCAATTACGACATCGAGTCGCTGAGTCAACACATCACAGCGGTCATGTTGGCGGCATGTGACAACTTCGCAAAGCCGTGAAATCAGATTGACGAACGAAATCACTTCCCAAGAGCAGATCAGGACGAAAGTCTTTCCACGAAAGTTACATAGATGGTTGATACTTTGATTTCCCCACCTGAACCTTCACCGGCTGAAAGCCCGCCTTCGCCAGAAACTTCAGAGCAAACATCAACGCTGAAATCGCGTCTTGCCAGCGCCAGCAGAAAAACATGGTTTGACTTCATCATCCCATCAGGTTTGCTAGTTGCCGGTTTCGCCATCATGTTTCTGCTTGGCACGGCAGAAACAGAAAAAAAACCTGCCGTGGGCACGGACTACAGTTCGCGACTCGAAGCTCTCGGTGAAGTCCGTGTGGAGCGATTGAAGACGCTACATGAACTCGGCGAAAAGATGCAACTTGTCGTCGACGGGAGTGTCGCTCCGTTTCGCGAAGTCCAAGTGGCAACTGAAGTTTCAGGTGAAATCGTCGAAAAATATCCGATTTGTGAAGCGGGCGCGTACGTCGAGGCCGGAACACCGCTGATGAAAATCGATACCACCGATTACGACTTTGAAGTGCAACGCCTGACGCAGCTCAAAGCGCAGGAATATCAGGCACTGAGGGAGGTAGATCAGGAGAAGGACAACACCAAACGTTCGATCGAAATCGCCAAGGAAGACATGGCTCTTCAGCAAAAAGAAGTCGATCGCCAAAACGAACTAAGTGACGGATTCACAAGTCCTGCGGAACGTGACAAGGCGAGAAGGTCTTTATTGGCCGCGCGACAACAGGTAGTCACACTCGAAAATCAACTGAGTTTGCTTGAGGAACGACGCCTGAAAATTGTTGTAGCTGAACAGCTTGCTGAAACTCAACTTCAGAAGGCACAGAAGGATCTCAAGCGAACAGAAATTCGCGCCCCAATATCGGGAGTGATTGTCAACGAGAAAGCCGAAGTTCATTCATTTGTAGCACGCGGTACCACCCTCGTCACGATTGACGACACATCCAAAGCAGAGGTCGCCACAAGTCTCCGCATGGACCAACTGTACTGGGTGCTTAACCAGGGAAAAAAAACCACGACAGACACGCACCAGAACAACTCAAATGTTTCCAATGCAGTGAACGACGACGGTGCGGAAACTGATCCACGCGGCTACACCCTGCCGGAAACAAAAGCAATTATCGAATACGAATTATCGGGTCGCGAGGGTGTCAAATATTACTGGAACGCGAAACTTATGAGCTACGACGGGATTGGGCTGAACTCAGCAACGCGAACCGTACCGGTACGTCTCATCGTGGATGCGCCGAATCAGCACGTCAATGCGAAAGGGGACCCTCGCGATGTCAGTGGTGCAACAGCCCTCGTCCGCGGAATGTACGTACGGGTAAAGTTGCTGATCACACCGCAACCGGACTGGATGGTGCTCCCCGCCCGAGGACTGCAGGTCGACAACCGCATCCTACAGTTTGTACCCGACCCATCAGTCCTGAATGTGCCCCTAACCGACAGCGAACAGACGGAATCAGTTCCAACGACAGCGCCTTCGAATCGCGCTGATCAGCAAGACACATTCCAAAAAGACGACTGGATTCCAGGCAAAGTCAAAATTGCAACCGGAATCAACCCGATTGCACCATTGAGCGGATCCGGCAGCATTTTTGAAGATGACGGCGAAACTGACGCATTCAACGCAAACAAAAGGCGTTTGTGGGTGTGCGAAATTGCGGGCGATTCGTCGGAACTTATCCGTCAGAATCCTTTCGTCGTTGTTTCACCATTCGAAGACATTGGTGACACAGCATCACTGGCTCGAGCCGATGCGAGCATCATCAACGCGGTCTCGGACTCGACATTACAGGGGCAACAACCCACGAGTTTGACCTCCACAGGACAGGAGAACTGATGATGAAGCGTCTTGTGGCGTGGGCGATTACCAATTCACCTGGAATGAATGTACTCATGCTGGGCCTGATGTTGGTTGGTGGTTTTTCCCTCTGGGATATGCGGCGTGAAGTATTTCCGGCTTTCGAACTTGAAATTGTCATGATCACGGTGCCATACCCAGGTGCCACGCCTCAAGATTGCGAGGAGGCAATCTGTCAGAAAATCGAAGAGGCGATTCGATCGATTGACGGAATCAAGAAGGTGACCTCCATCGCGCAGGAGGGCTCGGGATTCGTGCTCGCCGAACTGCGCAGCGATGTACGAGATGTTCAAAAAGTAATGGCGGAAATCGATCGTGAAGTAGACCGCATTCCAAGCCTCCCAGCACTCGCAGAAGATCCACTTATTCAGCAGATTACCTTCCGCGATGCTGCCATCCGAGTTGGAATCGTTGGTCCTGACCAGCGTTCTCCCGAAGCGGAGTGGAAACTGCGTGAAGTTGCCGAGGAAGTCAGAGATGACGTTTTGGGACTTCCTGCGGTTTCCTCAGCGTCCATGATGGGTACGCGTCCGTTTCAAATCGATGTCGAAATCCCAGAGGCAACACTCCGCAGTTACGGCCTCTCTCTGCAGAAAGTTGCCAACATTCTACGTGACCGAAACATTGAACTACCCGGCGGACAACTGAGAGCGGATGGGCAGGAGATTCTACTAAGAGCCAAAAACAAACGCCGGGTTGGCAAGGAGATTGGCGAATTACCACTAATCACAGACGCCAGTGGTGTGGTTCTGACCGTCAACGATCTGGGGACGGTCCGAGACAACTTTCAAGACACCACCGCGGTGAGTGAAATCAACGGTGAACCGGCCATGGTCGTAAACGTCGAGCGAGCCAAGACGGAGGACCTTCTGGCAATGGTGGACGCAGTGAAAGCTTACGTCGCTGAAAAGAAGTTGCCGCCCGGATACCGATTTGAAGTTTGGGGTGACAGCAGCAAAGAAGTCAGAGGGCGTTTGGCCCTTCTGCTGCGAAATGGATTCTCTGGCTTGCTGCTTGTATTCTTGGTACTCACACTTTTTCTTGAAATGCGACTGGCCTTCTGGGTCGCATTGGGAATCCCGATCTCGATTTTGGGCGCTGGTGCTGTGTTAGCGTGGGGCGACCAAACCCTCAACATGCTGAGCCTGTTCTCATTTCTTGTCGCGTTGGGCATTGTTGTGGATGACGCCATTGTGATCGGTGAGAACATCTACGCACACATGCAGATGAAAAAATCACTGGTCCAAGCTGCCATCGACGGGACCGTGGAAGTCATGCCCAGCGTGACGGCTTCCGTAACCACAACAATTATCGCATTCGCTCCGATGTTCTTCGTCTCTGGAGTGATGGGAAAATTCATGGCAGTGATTCCTTTTGCCGTGATCGCCATGCTGGCAATATCGCTATGGGAAAGCATCTTTGTGTTACCTTGTCACCTGTCTCATCGTCATGCAGGTTTCTTTCGCTGGTTGTCGATTTTGACCTACCCGTTGCGACCCTTGGGCATAGCCTTGAGTTGGCTGAGTCCTCGAGCAGGCCGAGGTTTGGACTGGATATGCAAATCCATTTATCTTCCTGCGTTGGAATTTTCGCTCAGACATCCTGCTGTGCCTCTGGCTGCAGCGGGCATGCTGTTCATCATTACCGGTGGCATGATCCGTGGTGGCGTTGTTCCTTCCATTCTGTTTCCGAAATCAGACAACAATAATCTACAGGCAACCATTGCTTTTCCTGATGGCACAACAGCGGAGGAGACGGATAACGCGACTCGAAAAATGCTCGATGCTCTGAACACGGTTTCCGAAAGAATTGCCCAAGAGCGATCTAAGAAAACCGGAATCCCCATCGAAGAAATCTACAACTCTGAAGTAGAAGGGCAGGGTACAGGCCCCGTCAGGCTTACTTACCGCGATGTCGGCACGATCTCAAACCTTCAGAATGCAGCAGGTGGCGGAGGATCCGGGAGCCACGTTGGACAGATCTTTGCCGAGTTGTTCGATACGGAGATCCGGGATATTCACAGCGATGATCTGCTGGCCCTTTGGCGGGAAGAAGCCGGCACGTTTCCCGGCGCCGATCGCATCACATACGGCTCGGTGGGCGTGGGACCAGGTGGCAAAGCGATTGAATTCAAGTTACTGGCTCCCAGTGATGATGTAGAACAGTTACTGGCAGCTACCGAAGCCGTCAAAACCCAGCTCGGCAAGTTCGCGGGCGTCTACGACATTGCCGATGACAACACACCTGGCAAATGGGAATTCCAGTTCCGTGTCAAAGACCGAGCCCTCGCCACCGGCGTGACCCCCACTGACCTCGGCAACACAGTTCGCAATGCCTACTTCGGGGCCGAAGTCATGCGGCTGCAAAGGGGGCGGCACGATGTCAAACTGATGGTGCGATACCCGGAAGATGAAAGGGGCAGTCTGGTTGATTTTCGTGAAATCAGAATCCGCACTGCCGATGGAGCAGAACGCCCCATCACCGAACTCGCTGAAATCGACTATCAAAGGGGCTTCTCCGAAATCAACCGTGTCGACCAGATGCGATCCATCACCATTTCCGCTGACCTGGATGAGACAAAAGCGAATGCAAATTGGATCATCAATGAGCTTCAGGACAACTATGTAGACATCTGGAAGAAATCTTTCCCCGCAGTCAGTTTTCGATGGGAGGGACAACGTGAACAGAGCCGCGACTCTGTTAGCAGCCTGATGCGAGGGTTTGGCATCGCAGTACTGGCAATGTTCGTCTTGCTAGTCCTTCAATTCCGCAGCTATATCCAACCGCTTCTGATTCTTGCAATCGTGCCCTTCGGCATGATTGGAGCGGTGTGGGGCCATGCCTTGCTTGATCTGCCACTGACCTTATTCAGCATGTTCGGTCTGGTCGCACTTTCTGGAGTCGTCATCAATGACTCGATTGTGTTGATTGACTTCATCAACACGCGAATCCGGGATGGCGTTCCCATCCAGAAGGCACTCATGGAATCCGGCGAACGTCGTTTCCGGCCCATCATGCTCACCAGCATGACAACAATCGCTGGTCTGATTCCCTTGATGCTGGAACGATCGTTTCAGGCGCAACTGTTGATTCCCATGGCGGCCAGCCTTGCATTCGGTCTAGCTCTTGCAACCTTCCTGGTGCTTCTGCTGGTTCCTACCTTCTACTCGCTGTACACCAGCTTTCTTGCATTGTTTGGTGTTTCGGTTGCAGAGACAGCGGACTGATTTTATCACGCTGGCCAGATCGCAAGGGCCCGGATCTGGACAGAACCGGTCTTTTCAAGCACTGCGAGCACACACACCTTTCCACACAGTTCACACGAGGGCTGGTTAGTAGGCGATGCTCCACCCAACTCCAGCAAACCGCAGTGGAATTTAGCAGTGAGCGCACCACGTTCATCACACCGAACCCGAGAATCTGCAACTGAGAAGAGCCACTGACCTGTGATGCCGTGAAAATCCGATACCGTGAAAGCCCCACGCGTGGTGGTGTCACAACCGTCAGTCTTCGTCCATGACATCGTCGGGGATGTTCAGATTTGTGCTAACCGTTTGCACATCATCATGTTCATCAATTGCTTCAAGCAGTCGCACTACTTTTTTGGCAATGTTCGGCTCCACATCCACCATGGTCTGTGGCAGTCGTGTGACTTCCTTGACCTCCATGGTCAGTTCTGCTTCCAGCAATGCATCTTCCAGACTCTGGAACTGATCAGGTGAACAAGTCACCTGCAACTTACCATCATCAGTACTTTCCACATCGTCGCCGCCGTTCTCGAGTGCCACCTCCATGACTGTTTCTTCGCTCACGGTCTGGGCGTCAAAAACAAACAGCCCCTTGCGTTCAAAGAGATAGGAAACGCATCCCGACTTTCCGATTTCACCACCCAATTTCGAGAAAATGGATCTCAATTCAGGTCCTGTTCGGTTTCGATTATCCGTAAGCGTTTCACACATGACTGCGACACCACCGGGGCCGTAGCCTTCGTAGACAATTTCCTCAAGATCTCCACCAGCCAACTCGCCAGTACCGCGTTTGACCGCGCGAGCGATATTGTCTTTGGGCATGCTGACAGCTTTGGCATCATCAATCGCTTTCCGCAAGCGAAAGTTTGCGTTGGGGTCTCCACCACCACTTTTTGCAGCAACAATGATGGCTTTACTTAACTTGCTCCAAAGCTTTCCTCGCTGCGCATCCACCCGTCCTTTGCGGTGCTGGATATTGGCCCACTTTGAATGTCCTGCCATGTCAGATCTTATCAATTACGGGAGAGTTGAATCACTCGATGACTCCAGGGCATTGCCCACGGAGGTCGTCACGACAAAAGAATAACACGAGCACCGGTCCGGGACTTAGCGCGGCTTACGCTTCGTCAGTTTACGGTTCGTTGATTTCTTGGAACTTGCTTTCTTGGCTGGCTTGGTCTTGGGTGCTGCCTTCTTGGTAGCGGCTTTCTTGGTAGCGGCTTTCTTGGTAGCGGCTTTCTTGGTAGCGGCTTTCTTTTTGGCAGGTGCGGCCTTCTTGGTGGCCGCTACCTTTTTCGATGTTTTCTTCGCCACCTTTTTGGATGCCTTTTTAGCTACCTTTTTGGTGGCTTTCTTCGCTGGGGCGGCTTTCTTGCTTACCTTTTTGGCGGGCGCAGCCTTCTTGGTGGTTTTCTTCGCAGGAGCGGATTTCTTCTTCGATGTTTTCTTTGCGGTCTTCTTGCTTGGTGCAGCTTTTTTGGCTGGTGTAGTCTTTTTCGTCGCTTTCTTGGCAGGAGTTTCCGCAGCTGCACTCTTGGTCGCCGATTTCTTTGTCGGTGCAGTCTTCTTTGCGCTGGCAGCAGTACTTTTCTTGGCAGCCTTGTCGGCAGCTGCTTTTTTGGCAGCGGCCTTGGCTGTCTCTTTAGCAGCGGCCTCAGCTGCTGGCAGTTCTTTCCGAGCTGGCTCTTTTGCCTTCTTCTTCTTAGGAGGATTCTTCGCTGCTTCGATTGCAGCGAGTGCAGCGGCTTCCTCTGCAGCTTTCGCGGCTGCTTTCTCCTCAACCTTGCGTTCGATAACCCGCTTCTTGGCAGCCTTTTTACTCGCTAGCCACTCATCGAGCCGTTTGCTTGATCCCTTGCTGACCGCATCGAGAAAGGCGCGGGCGGCTTTGTCTTTCAGATTTTTATTCAACGCGACTGCGGCTTGGTGCAACAAACCGGAAAATTCGATCCCCTTGCTCTTGGGAATCGCCCGTTCCAGGCCTGGCACCTTGCCGCTCAATGCCTCTGGTTGTGATGCGATTTCAGTAGTCAGCATGATCACCATAGCCGAGTAATCGACGGGAATCGAATGCCCGCCCAATCCATGCTGAACGGTATAGCTGAGGACAAAGGGCGTCATCCCCGGCATCTTTTCGAATTTGTTCACCGCTTTGCCAAGATTCTCTTTTTTGAGATGGTCCAGATCAAAGGTATAAAACTCTTCAAAGATGGCCTGCAAGTTACTCTTCAATCGACGAGCAGCAACCAAGGGTTCAGGCAACCTCGAAAGAACTTGAGCCAACTCGGTAACCGTGGTGACCCGCACTTCGTTCCAGTCGTAAAACTCCTGCTCACACTTTGCTATTCCCTCATCAGCCAATTCAGCTGGAGCATCCTCCAAGAGAGACGCATACAACACGTGCTCCAGCAATGGACGAGCAGGCTGAGTTGGCAAGGGCTTGTAGTGTTTCTTGAGGGCAGTATTGAGTTTGCCGATCAGGGTTGCGCGCTTACTTGTACTTGCAGACATCTTGTTTTGTCAGATCAGAGGGTACTGATGGGGTAGGATCGCATGGCGATCACGATGGTGTTTGGGACAGGGCTATTGAGCCGGTGGGTCGGGTTGTTCTGTCTGGCGATCAGCAATATCGGTTGCTGCCTTACTCTCCGTGAGGCCATGTTGGTCAGCAGAAACTGAATCGCTCACTTCACAGCCATTCGAATCAGTACTTGTCGCGTCTGAATCAATATTTTCACGCTGTTCCAGCTCATCATTTTCTCGCTTGATCTTTTCGAGGATCTCACCGACCAGAAGAGAATGCTGAATTCCTTTGTCAATCACAAACTGCAGGCGAGGGGTGTACCTCGCCTCAATTCTCGAAGCAATTCGACTTTGCAAAAATCCAGCAGCATTCTGCAGTCCACGTAGGGAAAGCTGCTGCTGCGACTCGTCACCCATGATACTGACTGCAACCTGTGCCTCTCGCATGTCAGGACTGACTTTGACACCAACCACGGTCACGTCCTGCACGCGTGGATCTCGTAATTCAGTCAAAATCGAAGCAGCCACGACCTCTCGAATGGCTTCAGCTGCTTTTAACAAACGTCTACTGGTCACAGCGGATAAGTGGGTTGGGGATGAACGGGGATCACGATGGCAAGGCCAAGGCTGGGCAGGCGAAGGGTGAACAGTCAAAAAAGGTAAATCGTGTACCGGGTCGGGCGAAGCCAGCACGTCAATTTCGTCGTCATTGATTCTCTGCCGCCAACCCGCCCTCAGCCTGCAGGTCTACTATTTCTGTTCTTGTGGAACATCAATGCCTGGGGCGTCTCATCACAGAGTTCTTTTGCTTGCCGTGCCATGTGGCGTCAGCAGCCTCTCTTTTCAGTTTCTCGATTCACATCCGACCAACCGCATTGTTTGCAGACGGATTGGAGTGAAAGGACGCTAATCGAGCGTTCGTGCAACCTCTTCGATTCGATAAGCTTCTAGGACATCATCCTGTTTCACGTCATTGAACCCTGACAGACGGATACCACACTCCATCCCACGAGGCACTTCCTTCACGTCTTCCTTGATCCGCTTGAGGGAGTCCAACGGATAGTCTCCGATCGTACGACCATCACGGTTGACCCGGATACGACAACCACGCTGAATAGATCCCTGGGCGACGTAGCACCCTGCGATACTTCCTACGCGACTGATCGAGAACACCTGTTTGACCAGAGCGCGTCCCAATTCCACAATCCGTTCCTCAGGCTTCAACCGACCTTCGATCATGGCCTTGATGTCGTCTGTCAACTTGTAAATCACATCGTAACGCCGCACTTCAACATCCCGTTCATCAGCAAGCGACCGAGCCTGCTCATCCGGAATTACATTGAATGCCGCAATCACGGCATCTGACGCTGAAGCCAAAGTCACATCAGCCAGGGTAACGCCACCTACACTTCGCTGTAGAACGCGAACCTCAACTTCCGGATTATCAAGCTTGCTCAGTTCTTTGTCGATCGCTTCAAGCGAACCCTTCACATCTGCTCGCACAATCAAATTCAATTTGACTTTTTCTTCCTGCTGACCCAGACGGCCTTCCTGAAGCATTTCCTGGAAGTTCTCAAAGGAAACTTTGGTGGTCACACCCGAGAGATTTTCCTGACTACTTGCGTGAGCACGACTTCCAGCAATTTCGCGAGCCTTGCTAATGTCATCGAGCACATGGAATCTTTCGCCTGCCCCGGGCGCTTGATCGAAGCCCATGACATTAACGGGAGTACTTGGCCCAGCACTTTCCAAAGCTTCTCCGGTGAGCGTGTCAGACATTGCCCGAACGCGTCCGTGCGATGCACCGCAAACGAGGACATCACCGACGCTCAAAGTTCCATTCTGGACAATCAACTTGGCGACAACACCCCGATCTCCCTGCTGCTCGGACTCGAGACAGACACCCAGTGCCGTCCGGTCCGGATTTGCCTGATACTCGTTCAGTTCGGCTATTGTGAGGAGCGTCTCCAGTAACTCGTCCATCCCCGTGCCCTTGATCGCACTGGTCGGAACCACCTCAACATCTCCACCCCACTCACTGGGTGTCAGCTGGTGTTCCGTCAATTGAGTCATCACACGGTTTGAATCGACACCTTCGAGATCAATTTTATTCATCGCGACGACGATCGGCACGTCTGCTGCCTTCGCGTGACTGATAGCCTCTTCGGTTTGCGGCATGATTCCATCATCAGCAGCCACCACAAGGACTGCGATGTCAGTCACATTGGCACCGCGAGCACGCATTTCAGTGAAAGCTTCATGACCGGGGGTGTCGACAAAGGTGACGCTACGGCCATCCTTCTCAACTTCGTAAGCCCGAATGTGCTGCGTGATTCCACCAGCTTCACCACTCACGACATCAATTCCGATCAGGTAGTCCAACAGGCTGGTTTTCCCGTGGTCAACATGCCCGAGGAACGTCACGATGGGAGCTCGTGGCACGAGCGTATCGGGATCGTCTTCCTGCTCTTCCAATCCGGTAATCAACGAATCTTCAAGTGTTTCCGATGCCTTCAACTCGATCTTCAGTTCCATTTCAGCGGCAATCATTTCTGCCGTTTCAAGATCGAGTTCTGAATTGATATTCAGTCCCACCTGCAGTCCCATCCCCATCAAGGTTGCAAGCACCTTTCCGACGGGAGCACCAGCAGCTTCGGAAAATGATCGGATCGTGCAGGGTAGCTCGAGAACAACGGCGTCTTTTCTTGGCGCCGCAGTATTGACACCCTTGCGACGTTTGTGCCCGTGGCGCGAAGAGCGTCCCTGGCGTGAACCATAGCCACTCGCTTGTTCGAGAGCAGCTCGCCCACGACTTTTCCCACGAACACGTTCCGCCCGTGGGCTCGCCATACCAGCCAGTTTGCGTCGAGGCTTATCTTCATCTCCGGCTTCACGCTTTTTCTCGCCTGTGAAACCGCTGAGGCCAGAACCTCGCTTGGCTGACGCTGACCGCTTACTTTCTTTTTCTTCTTTGGCTAGCTCTTCCAGCGGAGCTCGCATGCCCTGACGGTGCCCCGCAATGACATCCTTGCTGAGCTTGACGTCCGGCTTTTGAGCCTTGGGTTCACCACTGGCCTGTTTGCTGGGTTTTGGCTCGGCAACCTCGGGCAGAGATGCCATTTTCACGTTGATGCGCGGCTCTCGGCGTTTCGCCTTGGCCGAATCGGAGCGTTTCTCACCTGTCGCCGCAGGTCGGTCCAGGGACCGCATTTTTCCGCCTGAAGTCGTAGAATCGCGTCGGACGGGGGCAACAGGATCGGCCCCAGCCGCACCACCTTTCCTGGCTCCCATGCGATTCTTGATACGACTTCCCAAAGAACCTGGTTTCGGCGTTTGAGGGGCGGGAGTGCCAGAAGCAGCAGGACTGTCACTTTCCTCTGATACTGCCGGCACCGCTGCTGACTCAGCCACTGGTTCAACCGGCGCGGGCGTTTGGGGTGCCGGAGTAGCTGGCTTCGCGGGCTTCTCGGGAGCCGCGTTCCGACTAGAGCTTCGCCCGACTTTGATGGCGACATGCTTGCGTTCCGTTGGGACAACATCCCGGACGGCGGTCGGAGCAGCCGTGGCTGCGGGCGCAGCAACGGGTTCGGGCTTACCAGCCCCGGATAAATGGTCTCGAACTTTCTGGGCCTCCTCATCGGAGAGGCTAGCCAGCGCCGAGCCTTTGCCGGTAATACCGACTTTCTTGACAAGATCTACTAGATCTTTGCTGTCAACTTTCAGTTCTTTTGCGAGCGCGTAGATGCGTGCGGGCACGTGCGGAAATCCTGTCGATTCGTTTTTGGAACCCGCCGAGCGAACGTTGTAATTCGTTGAGATTCGTACGGGAAAATGCCCGATTCGCGGGCGGGTTCAATGGTCTGTCTATGATCACATACTGGTATTCCTCCATCGCCGCGGCAGATCAAAAGACCTCCCACGTCGGGGATCATCCAACGATTCCCAGCTTATTGCCTGGGCCAACTTGTCCATACGATAGCGAAAAACAGGCGTGGCGCAGAGGTCTCCCAAGGCACTTTCCTGCGGAAACCTAGCAAGTTTTCAGGGAAACTGGAGATTGCGAGGCGATTCCGCCATCGAATCAGTCTTTCTCAGCCGATGACTCCGCCGCTTCATCCCCTGATGCGTCTTCCGCCGGGGTGTCACCTGAGTCTGCGGATTCCTCACTCACAGCGGCTTCCGGCACCACTTCTCCGGCCTCGCCAGAATCTGCTGCTGGGGCCACTTCCGAATCAGTTGCCTCGGCATCTTCGCTTGCTGGCGCAGTTGCCGCAGCGGCAGCATCGCCTGCTGCACCGGCTTCTTTCTGCGCCTGCTCACGCTCGCGTCTTACTTTTCGTTCCTCCGCTGCGGCTTGCTCAGCCTCCTCTGCCATGGTTTCGGCAACCTCGACAACCCGATCAACATCCTCCGCCGACAAACCGCTCATTTCCATGAATTGATCCGGCTCAATCACCGAAAGATCGTCATAAGAGAGGTATCCCTGCTCGACCAGACTCTGTGCTATTTCCTCGGTTACCCCGGCAATCTGGCTGAACCCAGTCACCGCACGCTCGATCTGGTCCTCAAGCTCCGAGCCGGTCATGATCTCAATGTCCCAGCCACATAGTTTGCTTCCCAAACGAACATTTTGCCCCCGCCTGCCGATCGCCAACGACAACTGATCCTCCTGAACCAGAACAATGGCCCGTCCGATCATATCGCACAGCAACACCTGTTCGACCTCGGCGGGTTGCAACGCATTGGGAATGAGAACTTCGGGATCTTCACTGTAGCGAACAACATCGATGTGCTCGCCGGCCAGTTCCTCACGGACGGCTTTGATTCGACTGCCACGATATCCAACACACACCGCAATCGGATCGATTTGGCTATCAACACTGCTCACCGCAACCTTGCTACGGTACCCTGGTTCGCGGCTGATCGACTGAATGGAGATAATCTCCTCGCCGATCTCTGGTATTTCCTGTTCGAAGAGCCTTTGCACCAGCTGAGGACGCGTCCGACTCAGCACAACCCGCACACGATTTCCTGTGGCTCGGACCTCGAAAACAACAGCTCTGACACGCTCTCCCGCGTGTAATGTCTCTCCCGGAATCTGCTCACTGCGAGGCAGAATGGCCTCAACATTACCCAGATTCACCGTCGCAACGCCGCCATCCGCTCGCCCAATGATACCGCTGACAATGTCACCAATCTGCTCACGATACTCCAACATCAAAGAGTCACGCTCGGCCTCTTTGACCTTCTGGATGATCACTTGCTTGGCAGTCTGTGCCCCAATTCTGCCAATTTGGTCCTCACCTAACTGTTCCCCAGCGAGCACCGCGTGAATCCGACCATTTTCCCGGTCTAGCTGAACCGTGATGTCGGCCTCTTCACCATATTGGCGTTTCGCCGCAGTCTGCAGAGCTGATTCAATTGCAATGAAAACCAACTCCTTATCAATGTTCTTCTCACGGTGCAGAGAGTCTACGTATCGAAGGATATCTTGTGGATTCATATCGACATTCGTAATTTGAAAGGAGAGGCCGCTGAATTCGAACAAAAAAACTGCCCGAACCTTACGGGGCCCGGGCAAGCGATTGCACGACATTGTGTGAGACCATATCTATCTATCGACGGGGTGTCAACCAATACACGCCCGCCAAACCAAGCCCACACGGCAATTAA
Source organism: Planctomycetota bacterium (assembly GCA_029977825.1). Classification (GTDB taxonomy): domain Bacteria; phylum Planctomycetota; class Planctomycetia; order Pirellulales; family Pirellulaceae; genus Rubripirellula. Next base: position 28,429 of record JAPOKD010000004.1, read on the forward strand.
TCGACTTTCGAGGAAACTGAACCACGAAACTGATCGCGCTGACTCAATGGCAGAACGTTAAAATCCAGCTCAGTCGATAGCGAGCTCTCTCACACGAACGGGATCTTGCCATGAAACGGAATCTTGCCATCAGTCGGGTACAGAAATCATTCAAAGCAAATCCGTACTGGACCGCGTGAGAAAAGAAATAAATTCCAAACCGAAATCAACAGGCACGACGCAAGGACGATCGAAACTCTCCCCAACAACAAACAAGGGGGTCAGCAAGCCGCAAACTAACCAAATTCTCCCCAGAACAAATTCTCCCCAGAACACCGAGGGCCCCTACAGTCCAACGTGTTGGCGGCTTCAAGATGTGCCTCCAGCCCCGCAAAGTGGTCATCCAATCATGGGCTGCGACTGGTATCTGATTGCAGCCAAATGGAAACGGTCGTCTGCGCGAGCTCTCCTGCTGCACAAGGTTCGGAGCCAAATAGGTTCGGAGCCAAATAGGTTCGGAGCCAAATAGGTTCGGAGCCAAATATTGAGTAGGAACGGGCAATGGCTCTGGCATACAACACAAATCTGACCACCAACAAAGTCTCTTTGAATCCCAAGCCTTGCCTACTCGCGGCAGGCCTCAAATCAAGCGATCTCCATGCCTCACGCACCTGAAAACCCTGCCGCTACCACTACAGTCCTGATCGCCGAAGACGACCCAGTCTTTCGTCGCGTTCTTGCGGCTGCGGTGAGCCGAACTGGATTTCAAACCGAAGCTGTCAGCAATGGCAAGGAAGCCTACGAACGGATCCGGCGCGGTGGAATCGATTTCCTCGTCTTGGACTACCAGATGCCCATTTGCTCGGGGATTGACCTGCTGGAACGCATGGCAACCGACAAGCAGCACTTGCCACCGACTATTTTATGCACTGCCAAGGGATTCGAAATTGACGGACCAGCTTTGTCAGAACGCTTCGGCCTGGTTGCAGTTTTGCACAAGCCATTCCGAGCCACGCAACTTGGAAAGTTGATTTCCGACAACCTCCGCTAACTGATCATCGCATTGATTGATTCCAACGCGAGAGCTTCAGCAATCTTCAACATACGAATCGGCACTATTAAGATCCTTCCGTTAAACTGAGGAGCGGGTTCACCAAGGATCCTGCACAAATTCCCCACCTACAGGAGCCCCAAGTGCATTCCCGCGTTCAGCTTCAGGCCATCGTTATGGCAGCACTCGGATTCTGCATACTGCCGCTTACGGCATTCGCAGCCATGCCACAAGGAACTGCAAACAACACGGCTAGAAAAGAGCGAAACAACGAGGCTCCGGATAACCGCTTAACAGAAAAGCAGATAGATTTCTTTGAAACACGAATCAGGCCTGTGCTTGTCGAGCACTGCTACGCCTGCCACAACTCGACTGACCAACAAGACAGCGAACTGGCACTTGATCACCGCACAGCCATGATGACAGGCGGCAGCGGAGGCCCGATCATCGTCGCGGGAGCTCCAGCAGCAAGTCGACTTATCAACATTCTGAAACATGAAATCGATGGCCTTGAGATGCCCGAGGATGGGCCGAAACTCGAAGCCAAAGTAATTTCTGACTTTGAAACATGGATCCGCATGGGGGCTCCCGACCCCCGCAACGAACCACCCACCGCTGAACAACTTGCTGCATCCATCTCATGGGAAGCCCAGCGCGAACGACGCAAGCAATGGTGGAGTTTTCAGCCGATTGCAGAGATACCGACTCCCATTGGCAAAGGAAATCCGGTTGACCTGTTCGTCCGATCCAAACTTGCAGATGCGAAACTCAAACACGCCCCGAGAGCCGAGCCGGTCGTATTGATCCGAAGGTTATTCCTGACGCTTACCGGCATGCCTCCGACCCACGCTGAACTTCTGCAGTGGAAAGAACTCTACGGTGGTGAGCAATCCTTTGCGGAAGTCACGAACCAATTGATCGATACTCTGCTCGCAAGCGAGCACTTTGGTGAACGCTGGACCCGACATTGGCTTGACTGGATTCGCTACGCCGAGTCACACGGCAGCGAAGGGGACCCCGGAATTGATAACGCATGGGTTTATCGTGACTACCTCGTTCGCGCGTTAAATGAAGACATACCGTATGACACTTTGGTGCGTGAGCACATCGCCGGTGACCTACTGCCTGAACCGCGAATCAATGCTGAACTGGGAATCAATGAGTCAATGATTGGGCCCTCACATTGGCGAATGGTGTTTCATGGCTTTGCTCCTACAGATGCGTTAGATGAAAAGGTCCGCTTCATCGATGACCAGATCAATGTCTTCTCGAAAGCGTTTCTGGGCCTGACCGTTTCCTGTGCGCGGTGCCACGATCACAAGTTTGATGCGATCAGCCAGAAAGACTACTACGCATTATTTGGCATACTTGCATCTTGCCGCCCAGCACGCCGCGCTATTGAGACGCCAGAAATCCAGCAACTCAACGTGAATGAATTGCGATCCCTGAAGCAAAGAATCCGTACAAGCGTTGCGGAAGCCTGGCTTTCATCACTGCAAACACTCACGGTTCGCATTGACAATCTTAACCAACCCTCTGGGGAGCCAAACGGCTCCCTAAGTGAAATGGTAAACCGCCTGAAATTTGCGGAGCAGGAAAACAGATTGGGTGAGGAGTGGAAGAAAGTCTTCAGCAAACCGTTACCAGCGGAAGCGAATCGCTCCAAGTCGAAGAGCTTACAAACTTGGAAGTTCAATTCAGCGGAAGCGGTGAGAGACTGGTACACACACGGCGTAGGCCTGCTAAACGCCCCTAGCGCCGCTGGTGATTTTTCAATCCTGACGGACGGCGACGGCATTTTCCGAGCAATCTATCCGGCGGGAATCTACACACATTCCCTGTCCGACAAACATGGTGGACGCCTGACCTCTCGCGACTTCAAAGTCAGGCCGAATCAGGAAGTCTGGATACGTGCGATTGGAAATGGGGGTGCCATGACACGCTATGTCGTAGAGGACTATCCAAGAAACGGCACGGTCTACCCGGTCACCACCTTGAAGCCGACATGGACCTGGCATCGATTCGACATGTCCTATTGGAAAGATGACAACGCGCATCTTGAAGTCGTGACTGCGAAAGATGCACCCCTGCTAACCAGAAACGAGGATCATTCATGGTTCGGCGTACGAGAGGTTCGTCTGGTGGAAAAAGGCTCGCCCGCACCGGGCAACTCACCTGAATACCTTCAAGCATTCCAATCCGCGCATGAAAAAACTCCCGCCAATTTCAAACAGGTCCAACGGGCTTTGGCTCAGGCTTTAGGAAACGCTGTGACCGCATGGTCAAAAGGTTCCCTCAGTAACGCTCAAGCGGATCTTCTGAACCAATCGCTTCAGGCCGGTTTATTAAGCAACAACCTACAGTCGCTTCCAAAGGCTGCCCGCTTTGTTCGGGAATATCGTCGACTGGAAAATCAGATAAAAATTCTCACACGTGTTCCCGGGCTTGATGAGACACGCGGGCGAACCCAGGCTCTGTTCGTCCGAGGCAACCACAAAACCCCCGCGGAACTCGTATCAAGACGTTTTCTCGAGGCTCTGGATGATACGCCCTACACAACTCCCAAAAGTGGTCGCCTGGAACTAGCCGAAGACGTGCTTGGTGATGACAACCCCTTCACGCGACGCGTGATTGTAAATCGAATCTGGCACCATCTGTTTGGTAGGGGTATCAGTCAGACACCGGATAACTTTGGTCGAATGGGGCTCCAACCAACGCACCCCGAGTTACTGGATTGGCTTGCAAATAGATTCGAGCAGGACGACTGGTCCATGAAGTCACTGATACGACTCATTGTCAGCTCCGAAACATGGCAGCAAAGTTCGACACCGTCTCCCCGTGCCCTTGAAACTGACCCGGACAATGAATTACTGTCCCACGCCAATGTGCGTCGACTTGAAGCCGAGGCCATCCGAGACTCACTTCTGATTGCGACCGGACAACTCGATCGCACAATGTTTGGCAAATCAGTCAGTGGTGGCACACCGCGACGCAGTATTTATGTGCAGGTCATTCGCAACCGCCTTGATCCATTGCTACGCGTTTTTGACTTTCCGGAACCGTTCACGACAACAGGCCGTCGAGATGAAACAAATGTCCCGGCCCAGTCTTTGACGATGATGAACGACCCTCAAGTTAATCGTTATGCCACGGCCTTGGCTGAGAATCTGAGCAACGGAAACAAAAGCGAAACTACGGATTCTCGAATCACACGTCTGTTTCAGATGCTATTCAGCCGAGACCCCAGCCCACTGGAGCTCGAAACAACCACGAGTTTCCTGACTGCAAGCCAGCGGGCCCTCGATGAGCATCGGGTGTCGGCGAAAAATCTTCAGGACCAGCTCACCGAAATCTCAGCCCGACAAGATTCTATTCTTGAACCAACCCGTCAACGCTTGATGGCGAAAGCACAGCAGGCTCAACCGAACGCGAAAGCAGATCTAAAACCGATCGCAAGCTGGGATTTCAACACCGACCTCACAGACACCCTGCAGAACCTGAATGGAACGGCACACGGAAACGCCTCAGTGCATGAAGGCCATCTGGTAATCAAAGCAGGTGGCTATGTCACCACTCCCCCTATCAAGAAATCCCTGACCGCGAAAACGCTGGAGGCATGGGTTGCTGTCAGTGATCTCAATCAACGTGGCGGCGGTGTCATCACGATACAGACACCGAATGGCGTTGTTTTCGATTCAATCGTCTTTGGTGAACAGTCGCCACGTCAGTGGCTGGCTGGCAGCAATGGTTTTGAAAGAACAAAACAATTCCGCGGCCCAGAAGAACAGGCCACAACTAACCAATTTGTCCATTTTGCAATTGCCTATCATCCCGACGGACGTGTCGTCGGATACAGAAATGGCAAACCCTACGGGAAGCCTTACCGCACCAAACCACCAGTCACTTACGTGGAGGGCAAAGCAATTCTCAGCTTTGGCGTTCGGCACTTGCCTGCCAGTGGTAACCGGCTATTTAACGGAAAGATTGATCGTGCCGTGATCTACGATCGCGCGTTGAGCGACGCAGAAATCGCGGCAAGCTATTCGGGGTCAGGCGTGTACGTCACACAACAACAGGTTGCAGAAGCACTGTCACCACAACAGCGCGTCAAACTGAAGCAACTTGGTGAATCGAAGTCCAGGACACGAAAACAGCTTGATTTACTTGGACCACTTCCCAGTAAACCCAATGAGCTTCAAGCGTGGATTGATTTAACAAAAACCATGCTGACGCTGAAGGAATTTATCTATGTTCGATAGCTCTCCCCTCGACAGGTCCTCACTGATTTCAAAATCGCGACGCTTAGCGTCACGACGTAAACTGCTGCAGCAGGCGTCAAGTGGCTTTGGCGGAATCGCATTGGCTGGCTTGTTCGCACAACAGTCCAGCCATGGATCCGACCAAACGAAAAGCACTGATTTCAGCAGGCGTGGTCAGGCGAAAGCCAAGCATGTGATTTTCTGTTACATGTCAGGAGGTGTTTCGCATGTTGACTCTTTTGACCCGAAACCGAAGCTGAAAGAACTTCACGGCAAGCCGATGCCTGTCAATGTTGAACGCACACAGTTCAACAACAATGGCAACATCATGGCGAGCCCGTTCAAGTTCCAACGCTGGGGCGAGAGTGGCTTGGAGATCAGCGACATGTTCCCCAACGTTGGTAAGCAAGCCGATGAACTGGCAGTCATCCGCTCTCTGACATCGCCGGTCAATGAACACGCCCAGGGCAACTTTCTGATGCACAGCGGTTTTCCTTTCATGGGACATCCCACCGCCGGGGCGTGGTGCAGCTACGGGCTGGGAAGTGCCAACGAGAACCTGCCAGCCTAC
>JAPOKD010000028.1 GCA_029977825.1 Planctomycetota bacterium
AACACCACCTCAGTCGTCGTCAGCGGCTTGTGAACATGAAATCTGCCTTCGCCATCGATCCAGACCAACGATCCAGGTGCGTGGCAACAAGGCCCACATGGATTGTCGATGACATCCTCACCACGAGCGCGGAATAAAACCACCAGCCATGAGCTGGACATCACATGACAACAACACTCGCGGCGCTTCTGGTGCTGCTGTTCCTTCCACTCGTCTTCCTGTTCTGGCTGACCGAGAGCAAGCAACAAAAAGCAAAACGCTGGCGCAACACAGGCACGACCTATCGCGTCATTGCTGAACGCCTGCACGTCTCACAGACCACTGCACGCAAATACGTCCTCGCCTGATCACCACCGCACCGTAACTGGGGCTTACATCCAATCTGAATTTTCATCATGACCGTCTACGAAACTTTCACTGTCAACGGCAAAACCTTTTCTTCAAGGAAAGAAGCCGAGGAATACGAAATGGACCGCGATCAGCGCATCAAAGAAGCAACGGAAGTTCTTAGAGGCTGCGCTACTTATTCGTGGAAGTACGAGGCAAAAGACCTAGCGATTTTGATTGAACGCAACCCGCGTGAATACGCGCAGGCCGTACGAATCATCCGAGGCTATGACAAAAAGAAGAAGTAATCAGACAGACCTCTCTACATAACCTCCAGCCCCGTAACTGGGGCTTACATCCATTCAGCAAGACAACAATGAACCGACGCAACAAAGCTGACTATCAGCAACTAACGCATCAAATCGGCAGTCAGATCCTGCCCACAGTCGAAGCCGCTCTCGTCGATATAGAGGACATCGTGCAAGACGTTGAACTATCCGCCTCCGTCATCCGCCAGTTATCTGGTGCCCAACGCGAAGCAAGCAAAGCCTGTAAGTCCCTGAACCTTGCGATCGTCGCTTGTCAGCTTGAGATAGAGGGAGCACTGATGAAAACAAGCATGAAGCAGACAGAAAAACTGCCAAAGAACTAATCAATCAACACCATAAGCAAGAGAATTATTCAGTTAAAATATAACCAATTTACACAGGTCTAAGTAAATGCAAAATGCAATTAAGACCACAGCTGCAGACCTTAAAACTCTCATCTCCAGCATTAATAACCAGCTCAGTTCGCGATTCATTCAAGGCGCTGAACGCAAGCAGCTGGAATCCTTTAGGCGAACACTTGAAAGTCAACTTATTGACCTAGAAACAAATGTCGTTCCTCAATAGCTCAGACCAATACACCGATGAAAACGGCATCATTGTTCCGTGGATGTATGACCAGCACTTCGTCGATGAATGGAATTCTGTTGCCCATCAACTCAAGTTCAGGGCGTATGTGGACAAAGGCACCCGTTACGCATCCAGAAAGCGGCTGTCAGACATCATCAGCGCTAACGCTCAATACCTAGGCGGAAGCCGAAAGACCAGCAAACGCATCCTCACCAAACGATTCTTGGAGGAATTCATCTGCGCTTGCAGCTACCTGAAGACACAGGATTTCGAGCGCGACATGGAGCCGCTGGAAGTGATGGGTAAAGAGTTTCACCGGACAATGTCGGTGTGGGTGTGGTTGCGCCCAGACATCCGCGCAATCGTTCACCTCGCGGGGCTCTACAACAACGAGCCTGATGCGTTGGCGGCAGTGGAGCTGGATAAAGAGCGAAGGGCAGAGAAGTCGAAAATCATCAAAGCGTTCCTAGCTGAGGTTGATGAGTTCATCCAGAAAGCGGCTTACCTTTCGGGCTCAGATCAAGATTCCAACGGTCGATTAAAGCAAGCCCTTGAAGTAGCTCGAACTGCAATCGGGCAAGCAACAGAAGACCTGCAATGGATGGAACGCTGATGCCTGAACCAACACCACAAGAACTGGCTGAGATCTATCCAGCCACTCTTCACACCCGATGGGGGCGCAGTGATTTTCACGGTGATCTCTCAACGATCATTTCTGAGGATTTCGTTTGTATGTGCGATCACTGCGGTTCTGTACGCCTTAAGCGATAGCAGAAGAAACAGGGCTAACCCGAACGGGCAACGTGACTCATCCTTTCGAGAGAGCCGCTCTCAACCCAACGGGCAATCTCGCCAAACTGCACTGATGTGGCAGCAGCAGCCTGATTACGCCCGATACAAAGAGAAGTCCAACGGTGAGGGCTGGCTAGTCAACAGGCAAGAAGGGACTCTCATCCAGATCAAGCCAGATGCCGCAACAAAACATGCTCAGTTCGTTCTGGTGAGCTACTACCGCTTATCAGCTCGCCTTGGAAAACCCGTCAGGCAGCAAAGGATGCTCAGGCATCTAGGCATCGAGATGTGGATCAACTTTCAGAAGATCGGTTGGCAACGGTGCACGCCGCCTAACTGAATACCCAGTTGGGGGATTCGGATTTAGTCTGATTCAGCGATTAAGAATAGCTAAGAAGCAACCGCGTCATAAAAATTTTTTATGACAATTGTGCCAATTTGAAAAAATAGTTAATTTTACTATGAAAAAAGTTTTGCTCGTGTTCGCTCTTGCAGTCTTTTGTCCCCCTGCTTTTTCACAGATGAACGAAAAAGAGAAAAGTGCGTGGACAGGTGGCTATATCTATGGTGCCGCTTCAGCTGCTTGCTTAGGCGAACGGTCGGGTAAAATTTCAAAAAAAGAACGTAATTATATAGTTGGACTGAGTATTGTGAACTACAAAAATAAAATGTCAGAATATGCATATTCCCCTGAATCGTCGCCATCTCTATACAGATTAGTTAACCCCTCAAATATTGAATCAATTTGCAAAAAATTATAGCCATTCATCTCTGCTGCTGGCTGTTATTGAGTATTAATAGGTGCGGAAGCCGGTGTCGCCCACAGCAAGCTAATTAAAAGCAGGGGGCATGTGTGTTGCTATCGATCTCCCGACAGAATATTCACTAGCCCCGCGACGAGCGGGTTTTTTATTGCCTCACTCTTTTGGGGGACAGACCACCACGAAATTTCCCTCTGCTGGGGGATTCGGATTCAGTACGTTTCAGCGATGGTGAAGGGGAAAAGAGGTATAACTTCCCAACAACTTCAAAATATGAATCATTCTGTTTTGGGGGTATTACTGCTTTTATCGGCGCTTCAATTATTGCCTAGCCTGCTGTGGTCTTAGCAGACACTGAGAAAGCCAATGCTGGTTGCTGGTCAGCAATAGGAGTCAGGGGTGGCATTTTGGTCCTGTAATTGCTACCAAGGGAGTACTTACCGCTTGATGATGGAAATCATTTTCTTGGTGTACCTGCTGACCGCTGCCTCTTGCGCATTGCTGACAGCTACTGCAGCCCGCGAAAAGGGATACAACCAGTCCAACTGGGGAATTGCAGGTTTTCTCCTCGGTCCACTCGGCTTGATCGGCATAGCAGCACGTCCAGATCTTCGTAGTAGAAAATTGCTGCGGTTAATTGCAGAAAGCCAAGGGGCTTCCGTCGACAAAATCAGTGAGATAGATAATCCAACAAGTCCTCCAATTGGGGAAGGCGGAGCATTAGGCGATTTCGTTGGAGCTTTAGTTAGAAGCGATTAAAGCTCACTTTGAATCGGCATTGGGAACATCTCCTTGTTTACATACTACTAGTATTCAGTAAAACAAATAACGACGTTAGGGATAAGTCTTGTCTGGTACTAAGTATTGAGCCGTTTGGAAGGGATGTAGCTGGTGAAGTCGAGTCTGAGTGGATGGTGCCGTTGTTGGTCCAAGAAGAGCGGGACAGGCTGATGGCTTGGCAGCTGGGAGTGAGCCTCTAGTCCTTTTAGGGGATAAGCACACCAGCAAAGACCACTCGGATGGGGGATTCGGATTTGTTGTGTTTCAGCGATTCTTAATACATCGGAGGGATGACCTCCACACAACTTCAAACCATGATCAACTTCAAAGCTCTCGCACTCACAACCATCATTGCTCTCGGTGGTATTGCTGGTGGTAACGCAGTTAAAGCAGAAGATTCTCTCTTCCCCCCTTGCATGGAGGTTGAGTGGAATGACCCATCACCTTGCTCAAACCGTGGCTACTACTGGGAAAATCACGTGGCCTGGATGAGCGATGCGACTGGCGAAGAAGGAATCCCGTTGCCCAACCGTCCAGTGGCTCCCGCTCCTACCTACACCTACGGCCTTGCCACCTTTGGCTTCAGTGCTACCGACGTCCACACAGTTGGTACTGAGTGCTTCTCTACTCAGTCCTACCTCTCCACTAACGACAACGGAACAGTCAACTGCTATTAATTCAGTTATTTCAGTTGGCTATTTTAGATCTAAATTTACTGAAAGATCATTCAATATTCAAAGGGTGTTTCACTTGAATCAGGTCTAGCCCCTTCACGTTCGGGGTTTTTGTTGCAGCGGGGAATGCTTTAGGCAATCGCATCTAACCAATGACCCTCGACACTCAGTTGACGCTGGCTCTGCTTCAAGAGCTACTGATGGCACTGAGGGCTAACGACGCTGATGGCTACAAGGGTTGGCTGGCACTTGGCATTGAACAGCTTGGAAGGGATGTGGCTGGTGAGGTCGAGTCGGATTGGATGGTGCCGTTGTTGGTTGAAGAGGAGCGGGGCCAACTCCTCACAAGGTTTGGCTCCTCACATCACGCGAAATAATTTTAGAACCACACACATTGGACGAGTCGCTAAGCTTAGATTCCCACAACTATTTTTGATTTTCTCAGGAAGAAACCCCCAAAACGGTATCATCAGCAAAGAAATAAGAGACAGCACTAAGACGGGATGAACATCAACTTTGTTTTTTTTCACTCATCAATGCGACGCGATAACAACGCCTTAGAGCGTAACTCCATGAGAGGGTACGTGTCGACATCAGATAAATTCATTAACGAAAACCTTATGAATGGTTCTCAATATTAAAAGGGAAGAAATCTTCTGAGCCACCAAGGATCTCTACGGAAAGTATTAACTCTCAAAACCTGACGCGCTTTTTCTTGCACTCTGTAGCTAATTTGAGAGCTGAAGCTATTGCGAGCGCTGGGCGATGGTCTGGGGTGATGGCGACCAAGCGGTCAAGACAGCTCAGCAACGTGATGGGCGACGTGGCGGCGATCGCTCGAGCTTCTGGAGCACATAGGTCGCTTTGATAACGACTCAAATCAGCACCCAATACCTGCCACTAATTAAGAGATTGCCCCGCCACGAGCTGGTTTTTTATTGCGGCGGGGGATGCTTCCAGCAGTAGGCCTAGTCCTCAACCAATGAACCTCGACACTCAGAAGACGCTGGCTCTGCTTCAAGAGCTACTGATGGCACTGAGGGCTAACGACGCTGATGGCTACAAGGGTTGGCTGGCACTTGGCATTGAACAGCTTGGAAGGGATGTGGCTGGTGAGGTCGAGTCGGATTGGATGGTGCCCCTTTTGGTCGAAGAGGAGCGTGACAGGCTTATGGCTTGGCAGCTGGGTGTGAGGCTTTAACCCGTTAGGGGCAAATCCTGTTATTACATTCACCCGAATGGATGATGACTTTTATTGCCGCTGTGGCAATGATGAAGTGGTATGTAGATTTGTACTCCATTCACTTTCAAACAATGAAAAATTTACCTGCAATTTGTGTCGCCACACTTGTAAGCACATCATTAATTACCCTGACTCCTTTGAGAGCTGACGGATTTGTTCCTTGCTCGTTCAATTATCAGGTAATTGCATGCAAATTAGACTACTTAGGCGAAGGAAAGATTCGCATCAATTGGCGAGACGGCAAGAAAATGACCTACTACGGAGCATTACGTAATAACAACTACTTGCGTGATTCACTGGGTGGCGATTGGCGATATCTTGATTTTGATGTAGGCAAGGCATTCAGCCTTACAAATCCAAAGAATAAAAATGTCATCATCTGGAATGGTACCTTTAGAGAGTACGGAAATTATGTAGGACTCTAAAAGTCACAACGGCAAGACTGAAGCCCTCAACAAGTGCGGCCAAAAGTAATACAAAATCCGCAATGAAAAAGCAGTGCGTATGGTTATCTCGCTATCTCTCTCCCGACTGAATATTTACTAACCCTGCCACGAGCGGGGTTTTTTATTGCCTCACTCCTCTGGGGGACAGACCACCACGAAATTTCCCTCTGCTGGGGGATTCGGATTCGTTCTGGTTCAGCGATTGTGAATACATCGAGGGGATGACCCTCACACAACACCTGAATCAAATGAAACTTTCTGCTTTTGTCGCTATCGCTGCTGTAATCGGCGGTTCGTTTTTAATCCCTAATCCTGCTGAAGCTAGGAATGGTTGGATTCGAGCAGCGGACACATCGGACGGAACAACGTTTTATGTGAAACCAGTAAAGAGAAATGGTCCGTATGTTCATTATCTCCAAAGAAGCTCGAATCATCAATTCGAATATGAAAACATTGCAGATTGCTCTGCATGGAGATGGCGGAATGCAGAGAAAGATGAATGGATACCAGTCTTGCCTGACTCTATAGGCGAAACTGTCATAACAAGAGTTTGCCGCTAATCATCTGTCGGGAAGCCTGAGGCCTTATGGCTGAGAGCAATACAAAACCCGCAAGGGAAAAGCAGGGGGCGTGTGTGTCGCTATCGATCTCCCGACTGAAAATTCACTAGCCCCGCCACAAGCGGGGTTTTTTCTTGACAACCTGTCAGCTCATCACAGCTAATTGACTTAATCCCACCGTTAATGAGTTGTCTGGAGAGTCTGCGTGCAGTGAGGTTGTCCTTTGCCTTGTGGAACAATTCGTTGTGGCGAAGATCAGCCAATACCACTGTCTAAAGCTTTCTTCCTTAACTTGTCATACTCCTCAGCCGATATGAGATTCCTCTCATGGAGCTGTTTGAAGTAGGAAAGCTCTTTTTCGAGTTTGCTCTCCGTTTCTGAAAGATCAGCGGAAGCAGTAACTCTTGCAGTACCACTATTACTACTTGCTGAAAGCTTTCTATTACCTTTCTTTGCTTCTTCAACAGTTGCGACCTGAGGTAAAGCTATTGCCATTCCTATGTAGACAGCAATCGGTAAGAAGAAAAAGGTTCCTACTATCACAAAGAAGAGCCTCCAGGCTGTGGCTGACCCTCGATTGCAGGCTTCAAGTCCGATACAAACGCCCGAAAGCTTCGCTCCCTCCTTGACACGTACTAATTCGGACATCGATTCATACTTAATGCATTACTAAGATGCTCGAGAAAACTATTGGTGTCAATGAGAACAGTTAATGCTCATCTCACCCAGAAGGTCATCCCAAGAGACAGCATCAGCGCCGCCTTCAATCAATGCTCTGCAACGTCTACGAACGCGTTAGTCGCCTCAGTCGTATGTAATGCCTCATTGACTCTTAACCCTGCCCCTCTGCCCTTGAGAACCTCTGCCTCAACATCACCCTGAGATCTCTTTGGCTTGCGCTTGGCATCGAAGAGCTTGGAAGGGAGGTAGCTGGTGAGGTCGAGTCGGATTGGATGGTGCCCCTATTGGTTGAAGAGGAAAGGGACAGGCTGATGGCTTGGCAGCTGGGCGTGAGCCTCTAGTCCTTTTGGGGGATAGGTCAGCAGCGAAGACCACTCGGATAGGGGATTCGGATTCAGTTCGTTTCAGCGATGGTGAATACATCGAGGGGCGACCCTCACACAACACCTGAATCAAATGAAACTTTCTGCTTTCGTCGCTATCGCTGCTGTTATCGGTGGTTCGTTCTTAGTCCCTAATCCTGCTGAGGCAAGAACCTGCATCAGGACATTTGCAGCTAATGACCTAGTTTGCATTCATGGAGTGTATTCAAATGGTGGTCCACAAAAACGAGTCGTAATGTCGGTAAATGGTGGTAGACCTGGTTCCGTCAATATTGATTGTCGATATCCTGACTGGGATTCTGCCTCAATCTTTGATAGAGCGTGTTCAGACTTTTCACTTACATCGTATTGACTAAAAATCAAAGAAACACGGTTAACCTGGCCTCGATTTTGTAATTATTAATCTTTATCAATTCAATGAAATTTCTCTCCTCATTTGCTACCGCTGCTGTGATCAGTACAACTCTATTCATGAATTCATCGGCTGAAGCTAAACCATCATTGTGCTGGAATCCACCAGTGGAAAGAAGCCAGAGATTACGTGCTTATGATTGCGATGTGCAATCTAGAATCAATGCCAATGGTCATAAAGTATGGGATATAGACAATTACAAGGGAATGCAGATGACTGTTGTTATGTGGTACGACAATAGTGGTGCAAGGGTGGCCGAACTCCTATACGAGAATGAGCGAGTCATTACAACTTGGCATGTTGATTCTGATGGAGACGTTAGATTCACTCACCCCAGAAGTGGACGACAAGTTGCCTTTAGGCCATAGCAACTAAACACTGTCGGGAAGCCTGAAGCCTTATGGCTGAAAGCAATACAAAACCCGCAAGGGGAAAGCAGGGGGCGTGTGTGTCGCTATCGATCTCCCGACTGAATATTCACCAGCCCCGATGCGAATGGGACTTCAATCAATCATCTACTAAAAGCCCTTCATCTATTGTAGCTAGCGGGTACTACTTGTTGGGCTTCTTCTTAGCTTTGACAGGCTGCACGCCAGCAGCTTTCAACCCTGCTTCGTAGCCAGCCCGTTTAGCAGCAGCCCTGAGCGCCATGTGTTTGCCCTTCTCAAAAGCTGCTTCTTGGATTGATTGAATCTTCTGCGCCTCAAGTTTGCGGTCAATTGCAGCCTGCTGCTTAGCGACTGCTGCAGGTGATGGTGCCTTTTTCTTTGCCACGTAATTGATGCTTCTGGTATCAGTCTATTTAGGAAACTTCCCTACGATTATTGGTTCCCCCGCGTGTATCAGCACCGAGGGATTGACCAATTCAAATCGTGATTGAACTGATGTCTAATCTTACGCGCTGGAAGCCTTTCCGCAGGTTTGGAAGGTTGACGGTCCTGATTCCGCTTGGACGAAAGACTACGAAGGAAGGGAAGCGAATAAAAAGACCCCAAGCGCTTTGTGTCTGTGACTGCGGGACGATGACTGCTGTTGCCCGTGAAAGCCTCACGAGCGGGCGCACAACGTCATGCGGGTGTGGGTCTGGGGCTGATGTGCGGAGTTACGGTTATGGACGCACTAGGCACGGACTAAGAAATACCAGAATTTACAAAATATGGGAGCGAATGCTGGCACGTTGCAAAAACAAAAACGACCAGAACTTCCCCAACTATGGCGGGCGCGGTATTGATGTCTGCGAGCGTTGGATGAGCGTTGACAATTTCTTTAAAGACATGGGATTTCCCCCTGATGGCTTAACCCTTGAACGCAAAGACACGAATGAAAGTTATTGCCCAGAAAATTGCATCTGGGAAACTCCCAAAGCTCAAGCAAACAACAAGCGAAACAACCATTTGCTCAGCTTTGAAGGTCGCACAATGACAATGGCGCAATGGGCGGAGACTGTGGGCTTGAGTTACTCGGCGCTGGGGTCGCGCATCTATGACGGCTGGTCAACAGAGCGAGCACTACTTACGCCCTTGCAAGGCAAACCGCTCACACCGCAGCAATGCCAGCTGCTCACAGCCTTAGCGCTCACCTAACAGCTCAGACCACTCGACAGCAGCATATCCATTATCAATCAACTGCCTGCAGCGAGCGTGGGCAGCCTTATCTTCAGCGCTGATTGACTGATTCAATCGCTTAGCCCAGTGGCTCCGCCTCTGCAATGTGTCTTCCTCGGCGTTGCTGGGTTTATGTCTACGTTTTGGCATGGTCGTTAATTAATAAAGCTCAGAAGGAACGCCCCCGCACACTTCCGAGTAATGAACATCGTGCAAGCTTGCTAAGAAGGCGCCGATGTCTTGCCGTCGGGCTTCCATCCAGGCATGTGGCAACGAGGTGAGGCCAGCTTTCTTCTCGCTTCTTCTTCGCGGGCAACAAGCAACCGCAGCTTTTCGTTGAAGCGTGCTTCAGCCTCTTCGCGGATTTGCGTTGGGCTTTTGGGCTTGGGGTAATCATATTTTTTCTTGCTTCCCATCTCAGTCAGCCTGCTCCTGTTGACTGCGCATAAAGGCTCTGAACTGGCGCTCGATCTCTGCCTTCATCTTCTGTTCATTCAATTCTTTAACGGCCGTCTCAGCCGCCGACATCACGCTCTTTTTGACGCCATTGCTGGTGGTATCAAGGCGTTGCTTGTAGGTATTGAGGTCGTTCAATAAATCTTGCATCTTGACTTCCAAGGTGCCCCGCTCCACTTGGAGACGGCTGATTTGTTCGCGGGCTTCAGCAAGCTCCGATTGCACCCCAACGGTCATTGATTGCATCACCTGCCTGCCAGTCTCAGCGCTCTTAGCTTTCGTTTCGATGGCTGCGGTAGCGGCGGCAATCTGTTCCTCAAGGCTGGTCTTGATGCTCATCATCTGTTCAGCAGCAGCGGCACTAGTTGACTCAGAAGCAAGACGCTCGTCTGCCAATAAACGCCTTTCACGTTGTGCTGCACGCCGTTCACGGGCAACTTCAGAGTCAGAAGAAAGATTCTTTTCCATCTTCTTGATGCGGCTGTCTAACGCCTCCAGGGAATCGGCAATCTGTGTCAGTTCTTGGTCAGTCATGGCTACAAAGCGGTGATAGTTACGGGGTGAAAATCAAGCTTCTTGCTTGTCGAGCTGCTGTTGGATGTAGTTGTCTTCGTGATACTTACGGAAGATGCCCGTGTGGCTGAAATCAGGTGGAGCTGCGGGGTTAATGCCGCGCTTCATCGCAAGCTCATCCGCTTTGTTTTCCATCTCAAGCAACATTGCCTTTTCCCAGCTGGCTGCCGCTTCACGCTCTTGCTTGGCGAAGACAGGGTCGTTCTCTCTTAACTCTTGCTTGGTGGCAGCTGTGTGGTCAGTCAAGCCCCGTTCTGCAGCGATAGCGGCAAGGCTGAATTGATGACCGCCACTGCCAGATAAACGTGCCGCAATGTCTCCTCTGTGCTCCCTGAGCCACATCTGAATTGTCTGAGCCGTCGGTGTGTTCAACTCTGGGCTGAATGGGTTCTGAGGCTTGAGAGATTCAGCGGGAATGTTCAACGCCTTGGCTGCATCTAACAGCGCTTGAATCTCGTCGTTCTGCAGCTTGCTATCCATGAAAGAGTCCTGCTCTTTATATCTCGGTTAATTCTATCCACCCCAAAATGTTGCTCTAACCTGAAGGTCAATAGCGGGTAGAAGATGGCGTTCAATCAATACGTTTCCAATGCAGGACGAGAGGAGAGAATCCGCCGCCTGATGCAACAGAAATATCTAACGCCATACACAAGAAGGCTGGAGTCAGGAGCACAACGACAGAGCCGCGAAGATGCAAAGCGGCACGCGCGTAATCAACAGCTCCCTAGCTTTGACTTTGCTTCGGTCAAGCGTTGCCGAGTGCTCCACCCGCGCATGAGTTGACCGCCCTGCTCAATTCCTTGGTCAGAGTTTTCCACAGGCAAATCAAGTTTCTGGATCTTTTGCTTGTATGAATCAGTCATACATGTCATTCCGTGATACGGATAACGACAACGCCAAGGGTTGGGTCAGGTGCTTCACCACGGTGTGGTGACCCTTTGAAGTTGTGTTGATGTTGGTCAGACCCGACCGATACCAGTGCCACGGGGCTTGATTGACAGGAAGACCTGAGGCGAGTTGACAGGAATGAAGTTCCACCCAGAGCCGAACACATCAGACGAACGCAGCCAATTGTGGATGGCATATCGAACCTGTTCATGCTCCTCGCTGAATGCCGCCTGTATTGCATCAGGACAAGGCTTGCCGTGATAACAGACCGTTCCATCCTGAGTCTCTATCTTCAGCTGTCCTGCTGTCGTTCGTGTGAACGATGACCCTGCAAGTGCGTTGGCTGGAAGCATCAATTAACGGGCAGGGATGGTTCAGTCTGGCGGCAACGTTTTTCACAGATGCGATGGCTGACCGTCGCTTTGTTTTGTTAGCAGCGCTGATTACTAAAGCTGAGGCTTCTGCCCGTAACGGTGCCAGCTGTTGGCGGTGTTCCGTCCGGGGCAGCCCCCGTTCGAATTTGCCCAGCGGTGGCAGCGGAGGGGTGGACTGTTACAGCCGAGGAGCGAGCGCTCCCCCAAGAGCGGAAGGTTTCTGTCGTGAGCGGCTCACGTTCGAATTTGCCCAGCGAGGGCGGCTGATGGGCGGACTGTTACAGCCGTGGAGCCGTGGCTCCGCCGAGAGCGGAAGGTTTCTGCCAGGGGCGGTCCCTGATTGAATTTGCCCATGGTGACCATGGAGCTAAGGCTGGGGCTTCTGCGGCTTGATTACTTGCACCGATTGCTGACCTTGAGCACGGCGTTCGGCGTGATGCTTGCGAAGAGCTTCCAGGCGTTGTTGCCGACGCTTCTTGCCTTCAATGCACGCTTGGCATGGCATCGGTCAATCAGCCCTTCTTAGGTGCGTACTTGCGGCTCAGAGTGACGGAGCCTGCCTTCAGTTGACGCTGAATCAGCGCGGCTTTATTTGCTGTTGCTGCCTTGGAGGGGAAAGCCATTTGACTATCAATCACTCCATACATTCTGACGGCAGTCTCAACGTTGCTTGAACGTCAAGGCTTCATCTCTAGCCCGCCAAGCTTGCTGATTTGGTTCACAGCACCAAGCACTGCATGGAGATTGTTCGTCTTCATTCCGTGCTTAATCACGTTCCGACAAACAGACATCAGTTCAGCAACAACAACTGGACGGTCTTGGTTGATGTCGTCAATGATGATCTCTCTTGCTGCTTTGATGTAACACTCCGCCTGACGCTTTCCTATACCCCAGCTGTCCGTACAGTATTGAACGCATTCCGATGTTTTTGCGCCATTTGATAACAGGCGCACGATTGCAGCGATGCGCTGATGTTTATCGATGGAACTGCGTTGACCTAAAGCCATGGTTCACATTTTAACGAAGACAAATAGGAGAGCGAAAATAGGGTTGATGCTGACTGGTGGTCAGGTGGCGCGGCATCGGGCGACTTCGTATCGGCACGCGTGGCAGCGTTCTTCAGGATCAAAACCTTCGCGATAGAAACAAATCAATTCACCGCAGTAATTTGAACGCTGATCTTCTTTAGCGATCCCGTAGCCCTTCCAGCCAGAAAAAAGCCGAACTTTTAGACGGATGCGGTCGCCCTTTTTGATGCGGTGTGACATGAGATTGAACTGTGAAGAAAGAACGATGTGAAGCTCGGTGTGCCCGCCCCTATATGAGAGAGACTTCCTGAAGCAGTTGATGTGGTTGGAAAGCAGTGGTGGACAGGGGTTTGGTGGTTGGAGAGAATGGTTGATCTGAGGCTGGCTTGGTTGGAACCCAGTCAGGGACAGGGATCTCTTGGTTGGAGGTAAAAAAACACCAACCACACCAACCGCGCTCCAACCACGGTTTCCAACCGCATAAACTCAGTTGTGGACTGACTTCCAACCAGATCAACCGCTTTGAGGTACCCATCTCCATATAGGGAGCGGCGGTAAAAACTTCGGACCAACCACCAGATCGCTGGCTGTGACTTAGTTCCAACCACATCAACCA
Source organism: Planctomycetota bacterium (assembly GCA_029977825.1). GTDB lineage: Bacteria > Planctomycetota > Planctomycetia > Pirellulales > Pirellulaceae > Rubripirellula. The sequence continues at coordinate 13,495 of JAPOKD010000028.1, forward strand.
ACCTCCGTCCGATAGGAGTACCGCGCGGGCGTGGTGTTGGCCGTAGTGGTCAGCAGCTTCAACTTCACCAACGCATTGAGCTGTTTCCGCGTTGTTTCAACCTCTGATGACGTTGGCTTGCGGGGATGTGTCTTTGCGCTGGCGACTTGGTTGGCACTCACCCCATCGGATGACTTCCACAAACCAGCAGCAGTTCCAACCCATTCGAGAGTTTGCCGCTGGCCTGCTGTGAGATCGTCGAGCGTCGATGCCTTGCGATCATCAGCAGTTAATTCCCCAAGTTTCTGTTGGAAGTTACCGAGCACTTTGAAAGTTCCGTTCTGCCAATCACCACAGATCAGGAGGTCGATGTATGGACCGCGACCCTCGTACACCATCCGCCGATGTGGGTTTTCCTTATCAGCGACCCACTTACCAGTTTGTGGATCTTTCTTCTCCAAGAAATGCATTGAGATGCAACCGGAGACGCAACCACCAGCAGACCCATGACCACGGATGGCGTTAATGCCCACAGGACCAGTTTCTTTTGGCGAATGGAACAAACAGACATGTGTTGTTTCTGTTTGGCTCAGAAGCGTCTGGATGTCGATCAGGGTGCCACCTGCCTCAGGTTCTTGATCGTTGCCATGCACCCGTTGAATGCAAGCAAAGAATGAATCAGTGATGAGGATTGCGCCTGGATTGTTGGCGGTGTCCTGAATCAATCGATCCATGCCCTGGTCGTCCCAAGCGAGGTCGTCTTCTTCTGTGTAAAGAGCAGCGATTTGAGGATGAAGGGTGCCGTCAGGTTCCATCAACCCCCGGGCCTTCAGGTACGCGGAAGAGTCGGATCCAGGCTGATCCACCCACCACAGGATGAATCTGTGACCCTCTGGAGGCGGCGGGGCAGGAGTCCATTCAGGGTTACCCATAAATGGTGTCTGATGAATCAGGGAGGAGACAAGCTCAGTTGCAAGCTTTGTTTTTCCAACCTTGTTGAAAGCTGCGATACCAGTAAGACAACGCATTGAGATCAAGTTGTTGATCAGGTATTCCTTAGGCTTGAACTTGGCCTTTTCACCACCGCGAGTGCCCTTGGCTTCAGTGCCAACAATCAAATTGCGTTGATGTTGTAGCAGTGTTGCTCTGACGTTTTGAGGGCTAGCTGCAACACCAAGTTCACGGGCAGAAGTTGCGGCACGAATTTGGCGGCGAATACTATTTTTCTCAAAGCCTTTGTGATCAGGATCAACCAGAGTTTTCAGAAATGCGTCCCATTCATCGATAGAAGACAGAACGGCATCATCAGCAGCGAGAGTTCCAAAGTCTCGAAAGCTTTGTACAAGCGCCGCTGCCTCAGGTGGGAATGTGTCTTGAGCATCAGCAAGCGTCATTACTTTGCCCCCGCTGCTTGAGGTGCAAAGACGAATGCATCGCCCTTGGAATAAAGGAACTTGTATGGACCTCTTGCGGTCTGAACGATCTGATTACTGGTCAAGCGCCCGTGGGCCTGCTCTGCGCTGAAGGTGTTGCCCTCCATGCAAAAGATGAGGCCTTTGGTGGTTTCATCGCACCAGAGAGAAGAACCGCCCTTGCCTGCGTGGCGTCCACATATCGGGCAATTGCTTAACCGCCGGGTGCCGTTCTTCTGTGAAGACGACGGGCGGCTGCCGCTGCGTTTCGGGGCGTGAACCTCCTTGGCGATATGGACGGCGTAATCCAGCCAAGCCTGAGGCGGTGGGGCTAATTGTTCAGGACCAAGCCCTGGGGGCCAGTGATAGTTGCCACCATCGGGATGTTGCCCAAGAAGAACAACCTGCCGCCCACCGAAGAAGAACACCTCTAAGGCTTCGCCTTTTTTATTGCTGTCTTTGGGTTTGGTCAGTGTCGAACCTTGAAATTCGATCGAACCGTCAGAGCCAAGCGGGAGCTGTGAAAGTTGATCGAGTGTTGGACGGCAAAGAACTTTTAAGCGCCAGGGGTCGTTGTCGCGGTGAACATGCCAAGTATCAAAAGCCCAAGGGGCAAGGCCAATTTCGCAAGCAAAATCAACGGACGATTCACCGTCAAAGTCAAACGCCATCAAAGGACCTGTATGCAACCCAGTACGGGCACCAATGCCGCGATAGGGAGTGCGATTCCAACTCAGCAATTGATCGATTGTGAGCGCTTCTGTTGTCCAGTCTTCAGGCGTTGTTGGGTGATCCTTGCCGTAAAACATCGGACCTTTCCCGCCGTGCCACCCCACAGGCAAGAAAGCAAAATCTTGTTCAAGGTGCTTGAGGCGGTGAAGTTCAGAAAACCAAGACGGCTTGCCTAAAGCAGCCTGAGAGCGCAGCTGAGTGGCCTGCGCCTGTTGCCGATTCCTGGATGCTTGTTGATGTTCAAAGATCCAAGAAACGTCTGCGGCGCGTGACTTTTGATGCTGCGATTCTGATATGATTTCCATGGACAAGATGCTCTTTCGCGGAGGAAGTTGGTTTCATTTGCGGAGATGGGTTTTGGATTTGGACTTGGCAGGTCCGAGTTGACTTTGAGTCGTTTAGTCGCGACTCATTTTTTATGCAGATTTTTGGACTTCCCATGTCTGGGCTCCAGGGAGTTCGATGTCGTGGTTCTCGGCGTACTCCTCAAGGGCTGAAACAACTAAGGAGCTGAAGCTTCTGCGCTGCATGTAGGCAACATCCCTCAAAACGTTGAGATAACGAATAGGTACGCTGAACGTGGCACCAATCTTTTGCGGACCAAAAGGCTGTGTCGGATCGATGGTGATTCGTGGCGTTGATGCCATAACAATTAAGTGGATTAACGGCTGGACAAACCCAAGCTGCCGTCAGATTTCAATCCCGCTGGAAAAATCCGCAAAATTAGGACAGCCTACGAATTGGCACAAGCTATTACTTTGTGGTCTTTTGTACGACATTGTGACCTGAATTAGTCAAGGGATGTGTCAAGACTGTGGTACGAACAGTGGATCTATTCGTCCTTAGGATTAGAACAACGAGCCGCGCATATCCAAGACCACATGCAGACCTTCAGCACGCAGTCAAAGGACCTTGAACGCCTTGCCGGACTGGTCGTGGAAGAATTCAGCACATCGCTTCAAATCGTCAACCAAGGCGAACTCAGCGAACGCCATGAGCGGATGATTGCCCAGACCTACGCAGGCGCAATTGGGCAGTGGTTCTTGCTGATCAAGCCCTTGATGCTCGAAGCAGGACGGTTGGAAGCCGAAAGCGTTGGGGTCTACTACTGAGGAATAGGTCCGCTCTTTCAGCGCTAAAGGTTCAACTCAATCCTCACCAAATGGCGATCACGGACAACAGCTGTCTTCAACAACTCTCGGATTTCATCCCAAATACCAGGACCGATCCCTTCCTCACCCGCACTTGCAGCCCAACTGGCTTGTAATCGCCAAGACTTACTCAGCGCAGCTGCAACAGCTTTTTCAGCCATCGGCGCTGGTGTCTTGTTACTGGAAATAACGCCCGTTACTCGATGCCGCCTAATCGCATCTTCCCGTAGCTTCAGCAGGTGACCGCCACCATCAACAGGAGCAGCTGCAAGTAAGGCAGCGATCTGCAAATCAAGCGTTTCAATAACGCTTTGGACAGGGTCACCATCAGCAAGCAAACCTAGGTACGTCTGGCGTTTCTTCTGCAGACTTCGCACTTCAGGCGATTGTGCTGTCGATTGATCACGATGCTGCGCTTGGGCTTCCATCGCCGCAGCAATAACAGGCGCTTGCTCCGCCATTGCTAACAGCACCGCTTCCAATAACGGACGTTCCATCATTCCGTTACGGCGCTCTTTCGGGATCAGCCAGCTGCAGTCCTGATTACGGCAGAAGAATCTCCCAGCAGCTGATTTGGATATGGTCCCCCGTCCCATCAATGCGCCGCAATGATCGCAATTAACCTTGCCTGCCAGCACATGTCTTTTGCGCTTGTCGGGCGAATTACGCCTTGCAGTTTTGGCACGTATTAATGATTCATACCGCAGGTGTTCTGTTGGGTCGATCAGCGGTTCGCCGCCAGTACCTTCCTCAACATCAGCCCACGTTGCTGCGGTCTTGCTGCGCTTGCCGACCTTGGCACCACGAAGAGCAGGGTTCAACAGCAATCGCCTCATCCCTGTGCGGTCAAGCCAAACCCCATAGTTTTCGCCGAGATGAATCCATGGCGCGTGCATCGTCAGTCCAGCAGCAGCTGACACTTCAAATGCTTCGAGCAATAAATCCGCCCGCGTATACGTCTTTTTGCTGGTCAGTTCAGACAGGAAAGGACGCCGATCAGGTTCCAAGAATCCAGCGCTGACGACCATCCCAAATGGCGCGACATCGATCATTCCTCTTGATTTACGAAACGCTTTGCCAGCAGCTGCACGCTCAACGATTCGTTCTCGTTCCATCTGGGCAAAAACACCAAGCATTCGCAGCTGGGCGCGACCACCGATTGAACTGAGGTCTTGCGGATCATCTAGAAGCAAAAGCTCAGGGGCACCATCAGCAGTAAGGACATCGACCATCCGACAGGTTTCGGATGCAGAACGGCAAAGACGGTCCCAACGGGTAGCGACGATGCGCTCCACCGATCGGTTTTCAATACGACGAAGAAGAGCGCGGTAGTTGGGTCGAGCGGCTGACTTGCCTGACATCAGGTCGATCAGAACTTCATCAGCACCTGCTTCCTTCAGGCGTGAAACCTGTTGCTCCAAGGTCTGACCTTTTGCTTGATCGGCGGTGCTTAGGCGGGCGTACCCAATGGTCTTGGTTGCACTTGGGTCCACGCTTCCAACGACAGGCATTAGGTGGTAGCATTTTGACACGCTCACCAGTGGAGCCACGGCCCAAGAAGCATTGAAGACGTTGAAAAATGCTGGGTTTGAGGTCAGGGGATTGATCTGTCTGGGGCGCACCCCGTGATTTAAGATTCCGTTGTCGTGAAAACGACG
>JAPOKD010000630.1 GCA_029977825.1 Planctomycetota bacterium
CGACAAACTGCTGTAAGTTGTTGCCTTTCACGTTGTGTTCCAGAGCAGGATCAGCGGCAGTTTCGCCCTGCACGTGATCCGTTGATATTTTTCCGCCGTCAAAATATTTCACGGCGTCTGTCTCGGTGGGATCCGGGGCTTTGGCTGACTGAATTCGTCCGCATCCTGTCAGGCAAATTGAAATACACACCGCCCATGCAAAGACGTTTAAACAAGGAAGCCCCTGATCATGAACAACGCACGGCATGCTACCACGCAAAGGAGGGTCGATCGTTCTTGTTTTCATTTCATCACCTGTCGTCTTCTTGATGTGAACCGGATGCCAACCACGCTGCGCACTCCTCTCCAAGCTTTTCCGTTGCAAGTTTCTCATATGCTACAACGTCCTGCGGCAGTAGCGTTGACTGCCAGCGACCGTTAACGCCTTTGTGTATGAACGTTTGCGCTCCCGCATCCCAGAACGCCCCTCCCAGTGGGACACTTTTGGTAGCGTTTTCTTTCATCCAATCAAAAGAACAATACTCAAGAATTCTTTCCCACCGTGACTCATTAATGGGGATGTTGAGAAATTCGGCGATCGCACGGATGTTCAATGCCATATCATGCTTCAAGTCTGAATAGTGGACCATCAGAACGTTCGGTAAATCACGGATTGCCCACCAACTTCGTATGTTCTCCCAGAAGGGCCAAAAAGGAAAGCCGTCTCTAGCGAGCCAATCATTCCAGTAGGCATGAATGTCTTCAGGCGGGGGTTCAATCGGCGGGCCTATGCGCCCGGGGGCGTCATTCAGAGCGTCATACCATTTCTGATTGGCGTTGACGTGATGATTGTACAAACTCCAAACAACATCCCGCCCGTCTCGCCCGATGTAAACGTACTTGGCCTTCGAACAAAAACGCAACGCATCGACCGGTATATGTGTCTTCATGAAACGCCGGTGCGTTTGGTTCTCGATGATTGGGAGCTTAACCTCCTTGGGCGGGATCCGCAGGTCTACCCAGGGAGACATCTCTGCCACGGCCAATTCCGGGTCGCCTTCGAATAACAATTGCGCGATGATCTGCTGCATCCATGTGGTGCCAGCTTTGGCATAGGTTGCTATCACGATGTCATCGTCTCGGAATTCGATTTCTTCCCAGACGGTTGAGTCAAAGTGATGGTTATGCAGTTCCCGTGTTTTTACTGGCCACTCAAGATCTTCCATCGTCATACCCGTAAGTTTTGACATTGCTAACGTGTCTTTGAAGTACCCCAAAATGTCGCACCAGAAGGTCAACCGATACGCGCATTCTCCACAGCGGTAAGCTGCAGCAAAAGTCCTTGTGGAAACAGATGCCTGCACTTGCGTGGACGCAAGTTAACATAAACGTGGCGCGACTTTTTGGATTTTAAATGAAGATTTACTAGTGTTTTCTCGGCAGACCGCACAGGACCTTGGCCTGTTTACCAAGCTTTCACAACGAAAAAGCCAACGCAGAGAAGAAGGATTTATTTGGGCAGAATGTTCCTTGATGTGAAATTAGGGAAAATATCAGTCACAGTGCAGTTTGCGAACGGACTATCGCTTTAGCAAGACTCGCCGACTTCTCTGTGCCGCCAATTCAAGCTGTGAAAAGTACGTCCGTTGGCACGTGCGGTCGACTGGTTTGCCGAGATCTGACGAGTTCAGGTTGAAAGAGTCGAACTGCGAATCAAGCGTGAGTGGTGCTGCATGCACCTGAAGTTGGGACGCGAAAATGTGTTCCTGCTTCAAATCGGGAACACAAACCTGCGCGTACTGTGAGCGCTCGCCTTCGCCAAAGTAAACGGGATCGTTATTAAACCGATGGATTCGACTGATCGGGATCCTGTATTAGTCTGCGATTGCAAATCGATGTTCCACAACCGTTCAAAACTCGCGTCAGGTCACTTGCTTGCGAAGTTGAATTTGCAAGCCGATTCACAACTCCACCAAGTTTTCCCTGGTAAACTCGATGTAAATTCACTCATCAGAAACCCGACGACCTGGGTAAAGGACGCACCCCATCACAAGAAGATAAACGGACCCGGCAGTCGCGAAAAACACGAAATCAGCCAACTTCAGGTCCTCATTTGGGTTTGGAATAACGCAAATCAGAGTCTCTACTAGCATCAGCATGAGAATCATCAAGCATAGCCCGATGCGTTGAACTTGTTTCACGACTGGACCGCAATGATTAGCGTTGATGTGACGCATCCCCAAAGAGAAACGAAGAAGGATTCCAGCAATCAGCGCAGCTACAACTAACATGACCAGAAATCGATCATTGTTCTGTGGTCCAAAACGGCGAGCAAATCCCGGAAGAGCCAGCATGATTGCGGGAACGATGCCATCCCATGTGAGTAGGCGGAGAAACCACGTTGAATAGCTAACAGGATGAACTGTGGTGCCAAAGTCATAGGAATTTTTGTCACGGTCGTTGTAAATCGACATGTCCAAAAATCCCTGGAAAAGCAGAAATCAGAATTAAACAAGGCATGGCTGCATCAAGTTTGACAGCCTAACAGAAAGCCAAAGCTCCTTTTTATATCCGGAGCAATGGAAGCGTATCTAGCCGTAAACGGGACTGTGGCTTGGCGAACGGTTTGCCCGGTGCGTTGGGTTTTATAAGCTTCGAGGGGATGACAGGAAGGGCAGTCCCGAGGTTGTGGAGTCAACCAGGAGCCTGAGGGGAGTTGCTAGTGCTCTGTTGCAGTCAGGACGGCTTGAACTCCCGGGGGATCACGTTTACTCGCCGGCAATAGCAGTGCTCGGCAATGAGAAATGACGCTGAACGGAGGTAGTAGTCCTGTGCTTAGCGTGGGTTTGACGCGGCAGGAATGCCCCGCGTTTATCAGAGTGCGCGGGAGGGCCGAGAATCAACTCACAGACGCCGAAGTTCATGTGATTCTCGCAAACGATTGCGTTCAGGTTTGGTGCGGCGGACCATTCAGGGTGTGCATTTTCAGCAGGCGATTTGCGCAGGAACGCAAGTGTCGTATTCCAGGGTCCACGATTTCCAGGGTCCAGAATTCCAGAGTCCACGGTATTTGCCTTTCCGTCAGTCGGACCACGCGAAAATGAGTCCAGGACGGAAATTCTTAAGTTATTGAGACTTGGTACGCACGGGGCTCGCGTTTGATCTCGGCAGACGGTGAGAAAACAGCCATTCATAGACGCCTTTTTGCTGTTTCGATTTTCCGGCGGCCGTTGCGTGATTAGCTCCCTCGAAGACGGTGGTTCGTACAACAGTGGAGCCAAGCTCGACTAAAGCATGCTTCATTGCAGGTATACCTTGAGATCGGGCGCGAGTGTCATTCGACCCGACCATTGCCCAGATGGGTAAAGAAACCATTTGATCAAGCTTGGTTAGATCTGGAATGAAACCTTTGGGGACGATAGCCGCGAATCGATGCGGGGAGTTCATTGCCCATTCCCACGTTCCCTTGCCACCCATACTGTATCCAATGCAATAAATCCGGTTCCTGTCGATACGCGGATTCTCTTCAAGGACGTAGTCGAGCATTCTATCCAGAGATCCAGGGTCCCACTCACCTTTGCTTTGAGGAACCAGGACATGGGCACTGGGGATTCCTGGCGCCGGTGAAACGAAAGTTTTTACCTCACCACTCCATTTCGCACGCTCGATTGCACGGCGTGATCCACCCGAGCCGTGCAGAAAGATAACTAATGGGCTGGGTTCTTCCCCGGCTTTGACAGGATGATAAAGAAGAAGGTCAGAATTCAATCTTACGAAGTCATCAGATACCTGCTTCGGGATCGAAATCGTTTCTACCCGAAGCAGCCCTCGCGTGTTGCCTTGGGGTTGTTTTTCCCGCTGAGCCGCCGCTGCGGCGTGGATGCAAAGACAAATCAAGCAGAGTGTTAATATCTTCATGTTTTCCGGCAGAGGATTTGTTAAGAAGAAAAGGAATCAGATCTTTGTGACATTATCAAGTGTTGACATGGCTTGCCTGCATGCGATTTCCACCCTCAGAACGTCAATTTAGGGATGACGTAG
>JAPOKD010000370.1 GCA_029977825.1 Planctomycetota bacterium
TATCATCAAACGACGAGAAGACGCAAAGAAGCGTCAACAACAAAAGAAAAAATGACGGTAGCGGTTGGCAGAGCGACCTTCCCCCGACAATTCCGATGAAGCGGTTTGCCGCTTTCAAATAGCAAGGCAGACTGTGACCGACCTATTTTGGAAATGCTTTTAGCTCAACTTGTCGATACAGCGTCATGTAACCTCTGACCTCATTGATCGTCTGCCTTTCTGAATCAGCAACCTCGCCTAGCGAGTGGGTTGAACGAAACTGTTCACTCTGCTTACTGCCTGTGATTGTCAGCGTCAGCTCCAATGGCAATTCACCGTTGGCAGCAATTTTCTGATGCAAACTCATTCTCCCGAATGGCGGTGGTCCCAACCGGCGCACGAGATTCAGTCTGGAAGCAAGGTCAACGAACATCGCATAATCCGCCGCGACTTTCGGACTACCTGGTCGCTGGGTTGTTGTGCGGTATTCCAGATTGGCAAACTTAATCGCATACCCTTTATCCTGCTCTGTCCTCACCACCTCCGCCTGCAGCCCCAATTTTTTCTTCTGCTCATCGTCAACAACCGCGGCTCTCGCCTGGGCAGTAATCTTGATCAGATCATCAGTGCTGACCGACGCCTGTACCTGTGTGTCACGATCCAACAGGGTGACACGTTTCTGCGCCGGATCAAAGATTGTGATAAACCGACGGCTGATAACAGGAACATCATAAACCAGCCCCTGATCAAAAAGGATCTGATGTTCTGAAACGGGATCACCCTCCTCGCCGACAAAAATTTTTGTTGTCAACGAAAAGATTTGATCGCTGGCTGTCGCCATTGATGCTTCTACAACCAGCATGAGCAGACCCGTAATGAACAGTTTGGCGAATGAGTGATTCACAGTGATCCAGTTCCTTGGCGATCAAGTCTCTTGGCAGAAAAGTTCTTTTTCGAGGGTCGTTTGAAATCGGTTTCCATTCTCTTTGAATCAGAAATCCCGAAGATAACAATCAAGGGCATAACGAGATGAGCACTGAAACCGCGAAACGGGTATCAGCCAGCTCAGCAACCCAGCCCTAGGAGCAACCTACCGCTTTCATCGCATCAACGCTGTCCCCGTCGTAGAACGCCCATCCTTGCCTTGCCGTCTATCGTCGTGTCACATGTTGGCCTCAGCACTCGGACTCCTACGGACGCAGACGCCGATCACAAATGCTGGCAAATCCAAAAAAAGACCGGCGTGCGATCTGGACTCACAAGCGTACGGGAGCGTAGAAAAGAGTCAGGCGAGCCGTCCAGACCAATGCGGCTTTGCCGTTTCAATGAAAACCAGACTGGAATTTCGATGCAGCGAACTCTCCTGCTGATCCCGCACGAAATCGCTGGCATTCCGGTATTCGGGATTGGCTGGCTGATGATCGCAATCCTATTAGCGATCCTTTTTAGGCTGGCAATCGGTAAATACATGGGTGCTCCGATTGGGAAGATTCTGGCCACTGAAACTCACTATGGGCTCATTGCGTTTGCCATTTCTACATTCCTTCTGCCCAGAGTTGAGTTGAAAAACGTTGATGGCGATCCCGTTGGCATGGCGGTGCGCGGCTATGGTGTCCTGCTACTGCTGGCAGTCGCATCCGCCCTGGGGTTGGCAGCGTACCGCGCCAGACGAAGGGGCTTTGATCCTGATGTGATTTTCTCGGTCGCACCTTTTGTATTTGCTGGCGGCATTCTTGGAGCCCGAACATTTTACGTGATCCAGTATCGTGAAGACTTCATCGCCGAGACCTGGGTAGAAACCGCTTTGAATATGATGAAATTCACTGAAGGCGGGCTTGTGGTTTATGGGTCGTTCATTGGTGGCATCCTTGCAGGATCGGTTTATCTTTATCGAAAGCAACTCCCCTGGCTGAAATTCGGTGACGTGATTGTCCCCTGCATGTTCCTTGGCGTCTTCGTTGGGCGACTCGGTTGTGTGATGAATGGATGTTGTTATGGAGGACGCTGCGAGGACAGCCCATACGCACTGAAGTTTCCTCCCAACAGTCCAGTCTGGAGAGAGCAAATTGCCAGTGGCGAACTCCTGGGTTTTGGATATGACCCGGAAACACGCCTGATCACAAGCATCACCCCTGATGGCCTTGCCGATAAAGAAGGCATCAAAATCAACCAACATGTCGAGACATTAGCCGATGACGTCACGACGCTAAAGGACGCGCCACGGGATATCCCGGCGGAGGATGCCAGAACAGGAATTGTGGCTACGATTGACGGACGAAGGTACACCTGGAGCCCCAGTGAATTGCCGGAGACCGCTTTACCGGTGTTTGCAGCACAAATTCTCAGCAGCGTCAGTTCCTTGATCCTTTGCCTTCTGCTCTGCAGCATTCCTGCGACGTATTTTCGCGACGGCACTGTGATGATGCTGGGATTCGCAAGCTATGCCATTCTACGTTTCGTTCTGGAATTGGTCCGGGTTGATGAGTCGGGACAATTTGGAACTGACTTTTCCATTTCGCAGTGGGTCAGCATCTGTGTGCTCGTTGGTGCAACGGTGGGCCTAATACGCATCTACGCCCACCCGCAGGACTCGGCAGTGTTCCCGGATGCCGAGCAGCAGGACTAAGAAGCTTCGATGGCATCACCCATTGCCAGCGAGAAGCCGAAATTTGCAGTCTGACGCTCTGTTTGATTAGTGACCGCGAATTGACACTGGCATCCCCGAAGTCAATTACTCAAAGCGACTATTTCAGGTTTACGTGTAGTCTGCCCAATCGCCAGTCGTTAGAACTGTTGTTTCGAACGCATCTCTCCACGATAGATTTTGCGCGCGCGTGTGGGTGACCGTGCCCCTCACAATGGACTTCAGGGGATCTGCCACACAGTCCAGTTCACTGATCCCAGTTACACCAACCCACCTCCGCCATGCCTAATCTTTCTTTGGGGCAACGCAACCTGCAGGCAGAAGCGATGGATGCCCCCAACCTGCCGCGGGAGGAGCACGAACAGGCACTGCGTGGGCTTGCGCGTTTGAACCGCTGCAGCGGCGTGGCCTATGCAATGTACCGGCGTCTGAAACGCATTGCGTTGACCCGTGCAAATCAATCTCTTCATTTAGTAGACGTTGCGAGCGGCGCCGGCGATATCCCCGTGCAGTGGGCTGCATGGGCCAGGAAAGATGGATGGAACCTGCAGCTGACGTTGCTCGACCTGCGGTCAGTAGCCATTGAAGAACAACAACGCCGTGCCCATGCAGCTGATCTACGTGTGCTATCACTCCAGCATGACTGCCTGCGTAGTCCTCTGCCATCTGGCTTTGATGTTGCAACCTGCTCTCTGTTCATGCACCACCTGGAAAACAATCAAGCAGCTCACCTACTGCAAGCGATGCGACAAGCAAGCGACGGTGCCGTCATTATCTGCGACTTGGAGCGTAGCTACCTGAATCTTGCTCTGGTAACGATAGGAAGCCGACTATTGTCACGATCAAAAATCGTCCACTCCGATGCCGTCCTCAGCATCCAAGGCGCGTTTACAATCCCCGAATTCCAGACGATCTCGCAGCAGGCTCTGGGGCATCCCATCAAGGTAAAACGTTTATTTCCATGCCGGTTCATTGCCACCATCGACGAGGTTGTGCCAAAACAACCGATACCTTCATTTGCGTAATCCTCAACAGCAATCCGCATCAATTTCAAAATGAATTCACCCACCGTGCTAATCGTTGGAGGCGGAGTTGCTGGCAGCGCATGCGCAATTCAGTTGCGTGCCCACCATGTGGAAGTGACTTTGGTCGAGAAAGCCGAATTCCCAAGAGCGAAGGTCTGTGGTTGCTGTATTGGCGGGGCGGGAATCGAGACACTCAGAAGACTGGGGCAACTGAACATAGCCGCTGCGTCATTGGATGATACTCCGTTATTTCGCCAGATCATGAGGAACGCTGAGCCAGTAAACCAATGGCGAGCTTCGCTGGGTGGGCATACGATCAAAGTCGATCTTCCGTCAGGCATCGCCATCTCCCGTGAAAGCCTCGATTCAACACTAATCGCAGCGGCACAGGATGTCGGCTGCACGGTACATACATCTTGCAATGCACTTATCAATCATGTTGTTGCTAAAAAGGTTCAAACCACTCTGCAACACAAGTCCTGCACCGAGCAACGTGAATTCGACCTGGTAGTCTTGGCAACAGGACTAAGATCGCCGGGAATCACGGCGACGCTTCCATGGAAAGAAGAGCCCCACGGTCCCTTTGGCGTCAGTTGGACTGCCGAGTGTGACCAAATTCCTTCCCACGTGATTCATATGGCCTGCGACCACGATGGCTATGTGGGCTTGGTGCGACTCGAAAATGGCCAGGTGGATGTCGCCTCTGCACTTCGTTCCGGAGCCGCCGCAGCTCAACAAGGATCACCTTTGGAGCGGGTACACAAAATTCTCGAACGTAGCAATTTCCCTGAGTTTCAATGGGGGCCCACGTCAAAGGTCATGACCACCCCACCCCTGCGACGTACTCGAGTGGCAGGCAGGGGACGGTTGTTGGCCATTGGCGATGCTTCAGGTTACGTCGAGCCGTTCACAGGCGAGGGGATGACTTGGGGCATGCAGAGCGGAATTGCCGCTGCGAATCGAATTGGCTTGGCATCCGCCAGCGCCGAGCCAGACTCACTGGCAACGCTAGGCACTCAGTGGGACGTTGAGCAACAGAAGTTGCTGAGCAGGAAAAAGCGTACCTGCCGTATCGTAACCAATGCCCTGCGGTCGAAATGGGCACGAAAGACCATCGGTCGCACGCTGGCAACTTTTCCCAAATTTGCCTCGCCAATTATCAGACGACTGAGCTGACCTGAGGAATCCAGCTTTGAAAGCATTTACAGGCGACCGGCAAGGCTCCTGAGCCGGCCTGTGGATTACAGGGCATTGCACTTTCGAAATCACAGCTGTTTTTGGTAATCAGCACGCATCATGGATGTAATACCAATGCATGCCGACGCGGCATCACGACCTGCCTCTCCGTCACCCGCTCCCCAAGAAAAAACCAACTTTGCGGGATTGGACGCTCTAAGATGCTTTGCTGCTCTAGGCGTTGTCCTGCTGCACAGTTGCGTACCCTACCTGCGGTATCCCATGCCTGGCCTTACGTGGTCCGTCATGGACACTCCCAATACAGCCATCGACTTTCTGTTTTGGTCGATCGAGCTCTTCATCATGCCTTTGTTTCTAGTTCTGGCTGGATTTTTTGCTTGGCAGACCTTGCGACGGCGTGGTCCAAGTACGTTGATCCGTAGTCGCGCACGTCGCCTGCTGATCCCCTTATTGTTTGGGGCTCTCGTGATTCTTCCTCTGGACCTTTATTGCTGGGTTGGCAGCTGGGTGGTCGAGGGAATTGTCTCACCTGTCAAACTCAAAAGCCTGAAAATTGATCATCCCATCGGTCAGAATCTGTGGGGTCTCAGCCATCTGTGGTTTCTACAATACCTCTTCCTTTACATCGCTTGCCTCACAACGTTGGCATTAGCAGCGAAGCGTTACCCAAGGATCAAGGAATACCAACCCAACCTGAAAACCTCACTTGGTCTGACAGTAGTCGCGACAACCTTGATTCTGTGCATCGAGCCTCGAGTGGTCTGGGGATTTCAACATTCTTTCCTACCGGTGCCATCCAAGTGGTTGTACAGCGGAGTCTTTTTCACCCTTGGCCTGATGCTGTCGATTCATGACCCCAAGCTTACTTGGGTTAAAACATCTGCACCACGTCTCGCTGCACCAGCTTTCATCACATGCATGATCGCCCTGCTGCTGGGTCGTTGGCAGCTTGAACAATGGATCAGTGGGCCGGCAGAAACAATGCAAGCCGGTTTTTCCCTGTCAGGATTCCTGCTTGGAGCGATGACCGCCGGAAGTGCTTTATTGATCA
>JAPOKD010000703.1 GCA_029977825.1 Planctomycetota bacterium
CACTGGGTCACCGCTCTTTTTTCTTCGGAAACCTCACCAATCAAAAAGGTTTCGCTCTGGTCACCATGCCAACCGTCCACGATTGTCGTGATGTCTACGTTGACAATGTCTCCATCTTTCAACTCGTAACTGTCTGGAATTCCATGACAGATCACGTCGTTGATACTGGTGCAGCAGCTCTTGGGGTAATTCTGGTACCCAAGCGTCGCGGGCTTGTGACCGTGCTCGATGGTCCACTGATGCGCCAACGCGTCGATCGAAAGCGTTGTGACGCCGGCTTTGACATGTGGCCGCAAAAAATCCATTAGCTCACCATTGACGCGTCCGGCGCGACGCATGGCTTCCTGATTTTCCTCAGTGAGAATCAACTTCTTCTGCTTCTTTAACATCACGGTCAGGTTCTCTGAAAATGCATGCGGTCATCACGATGACCTGGTAACAAACTGCAAAACACCTCGCGTAGCAGTGACTGGCTCATTGCCTCCAACTGGCAGACACCAACCACGGGGCAGGTGGGCTCGCGTTCCCCCCTAAGGAGGCAGCATGAGCGACAGAACACAGTCCGCAGCCAACTGTTTCTACATGAGGCGTTCTTATTTCAATAGAAAAGGGGCTCCGCCACTGTCATGTATAGTACCAATCGCCAGTAGACGGCGCAAGGACTTGGGTCCGTAATTTGCTTGGGTTGACAATTTCCGACAATCTGACCGCGAAGGTTCCGAAACCGAATCTGCCTGACTTAGCGGCTTTTCAGGCAGAAAGGCCTGCGAAAACTGCCTAAATTTGCAGAACTCCCAGCGTGAGCAGGGGTTCCAAGGCATATTAGGGTGCGGTTTCCTGTCCGTATCGCTCCCATCGCGATTTCCCGGCTGCTGACACAAATTTTCAGATTAGTATGGCACCCGAGTTAGATAATTCACTTCCGTAGCGGTTTTTCAGCATGAAAACGACTTCAAAGCTCATTTTCCTTAGTTCTCTAATGGCTTTGCTCTTTGCCCCTCCAACTTTCGCCCAGGAGGTAGAAAGTTCTGGTGTTTCCGAGAACGTGGAACCGGCTGCCGCTGCAGAATCGTCAGAAAGCAGCCAAGAGAAGGCTGTAGCGTCTCCCGAGGCAGCTCCGGATGACACAGCCAAAGAGACTGCGAGCGAAGTTCAGGCCGGTGATGACGAACCCGTCTCTGAGATCAAGGAAGACGCCGGAACGGACGAGTCCAGGCCAGCCACAGTCACAGAGAGCACGAAGGCAGAGATACCAGCCTCGGAAGCTCCCAGACAAGCGGCCATGCCAGCAAAGCAACGCAGCTTGGGTGAGTCCGGTGATCTAAGCTTCAATTTCTCCGGTGTCACCTGGCCAGCAGTGTTGGAGTGGTTCGCCGATGAAGCGGATCTTGCACTACAACTGGACCAGATTCCGGTTGGCAGCTGGACCTTTGCCGACCCAACACGCAAATACAGCGTTTCAGAAGCTTTGGACGTCATCAACTTGGCCTTATTGAAGCGTGGTTACTGCCTGGTTCGTAGAGGGCGTATGCTGCAGGTCATCGACTTGGAACAGCAGAATGCAGACAAATTGATCAGCGAACTTGCTGAACTGGTTCGCCCTGAACAACTCGAAGACCGGGGCAGGAGCGACATTGTGAGTTGTGTCTTCCCACTGGGAAGCATGACAGCCGACTCCGCGAAGGAAGAATTGGCCTTGATGGTAGGCCCCTGGGGACGCGTGATTGTTCTGGACAGCGCGCGCCAAGTGAAAGTCACCGAGGCAGCTGACAAATTGATCGCAATCCGCGACCTGCTCAAACAAGCTTCGACCGCCGACACTGATGTGGTTGAAATCGTATTGGAGCATCGGGCCGCTGATGAAATTCTTGAACTGGCTCGACCACTCCTCGGTTTGGAACCCGGCGAAAACTCGAGCGAGGAAATACGTATCTCTGTAGGACTCTTCGGTGACCGCCTTTACGCTGCAGGGCTTCCAGGCAAAACCGGCCTTCTCGAAAAGTTGGTCGAAAAAGCTGACCAACCACTTACCTCCACAGAATCAGAAGATGGAGCTGAGCTGACGACTCCCGTGTTCCAAACACACACGGTTCGCACCGCCGACAGTGCAACTGTTTTCGACGTTCTGCAGACTTTGCTGGCAGGAACACCTGACGCTCGAATTGCGATTGACCCCAAAACCAATGCGATTGTCGCGTGGGCTCGACCCGAGACGCAGCAAGTGATTGTGAAGTCGATCATGGAAATGGAAGGCTCCGGACAGGACTTCAAAGTGATTGATTTGAAGCGACTGGACCCCGCGCAGGCGTTACTGACAATCAACAAGTTCTTCGGGATCACCGAAGAAGGTGGTGAGGGGCCAATCGTTGATGGTGACCCGACTACCGGCAAGCTTTGGATCCGCGGAACCACAGACCAAATTTCATTGGTAGAGAAACTCCTCGTCGAACTTGAAGGCGGCGACTCACTTGGTACTCTCAGCGAAAAAGTGCGGATTCTGCCCTACACAGGCCGAGCGGCAGAGGAAGCGTTGGGGCAAGTCGAAGCTCTTTGGCCGGTTACAGGACGGGTCAACAAGATCCGAACCATTTCGCCATCACGAAGAGGTTCTGGAGGAGCACCAAATTCCGAAACTCCTCGCACCCAACAGCGTCCCGGTGCTGTCATCGAAGCGCCGGATGCTCGGTCCACCCCAAAGTCCAAAGCCAACGCAGCTCGTTACCGGTTCGTCAATGAACCTGTAAGTCCGCAAAGCCCCACCGCTCAGACGCCAGGCACAGAAATCCCAGCCACACCAGAAGTCGCATCCCCAAGCGACACCAAGACAGCACCGCAGACGACGATTAATGTTGGTGGCGCTGATATCGTGGTGCAATTCACCCCCGCGGGAATGATCATTGCGTCTGATGATACGGCGGCACTCGATGCGTTTCAGTCTCTCATGGACTCAGTCGCGGCCCCATCAGCACTAGCATCAGATCTGCCAACGATCATTTGGCTCAAGTACATCAAAGCAGATGTGGCGGCAGAACTTATTTCAAGCGTCTTAGGAGGAGCCGAGAGTTCAATCTCCTCAGCAGTCGACTCTGTTGCTGGTGGACTTGGCGGCGGAATGCTCGGTTTGCTGGGTGGTCTGGGTGGACTTGGAGGCGGAGGCGGTGATACCTCGGCCAGTAAGTCCGTGCTCACCTCCACTGGCTCGGTGAACATAGTTCCTGACGCCAGGCTTAATGCATTGATCGTGCAAGCCAATGCAGTCGATCTGCAGATGATCGAACTGATCCTCGAGAAAGTTGACATTGCAGAGAGCCCTGAAGATATCGAAATCGCAGCCAAGCCGGCTTTGATTCCTGTGATCTATCAGGAAGCTGATGATGTCGCGAACATCGTCAAATCATTGCTTGGCGACCGTATTGCTGGAGCACAGAGTGCTGGCGGGCGCGGTGGCGGAGGTCAGCCCTCTCCCCAGGAGTTCATTGCAGCACTCCGTGGTGGCGGACGTGGAGGACGCGGCGGAGGAGGTGACTCTGGGACGTCCGAACCATCCAAAATCAGCATTGCAGTGGATGCGAAGAGCAACTCGCTGGTTGTGATTGCTACACCACAGGACTTCAAGGAAATCGAAGAACTCGTGCGAAAACTTGACCAAAGCAGCATGGTCAATGAAGAAACAATCATGACC
>JAPOKD010000039.1 GCA_029977825.1 Planctomycetota bacterium
ACATGCTTGCCTGATCCAGGCAGAGTGTGAGGGGTGGGAGCGAGGCCGGCCATACCCTGTCCGCGGAGGCGTCTGCGGCTATCGAGTTGATCGTAAGGTGAAACCATTGGGTGAGCACCACGCCGGATGGAATTTCGCATTAAAGTGGTCGACTGTGTTTTTCGTGATGGGATTTTCTTTTTGGGAATTTGTCACGAGCCTCCCGTTTTCAGGCTCAGGTCCCGATCTCGCGTCAAGTAAGGCACCAAGAAGGGCTGAAACGCATTCTTAAATCAATCCTGCAGGGCCTTCACTTGCCCCTCGCAGTGGCGGGCAGGGTTATATTATCTGCCATGGCGCTGTTGCGTGTTCGGTATGTGTTTGAAAAGCATTGACCTGAAACGGATGGAACACGGAGTACCGCCGCATCACAGCATGGTTGTCGAATTCGTGAGGTCTCTGGCCATCGATGACCCTGCGTCGACAAAACAGGGACATTGGATACAAACCCAACTGGAGTTGAGTCATGGCTTTATTACGTGCCTTACTTGCAACCATAGTTCTTCAGGTGTCGGCTGTGACAGTGCTGGCGGACTGGTCGACTTATCTAAACGGGAATGACCGTGCAGGTTATTCTCCCACGGATTTAGCCTTTCCATTGAAACTGGTTTGGCAGCACAAGACGCCTGCGAAACCGCAAATGGCATGGGAGGGTCCTCGGAATGCTCCGATCGAGGGTCATGAGATGCGACATCGCGTTGACTTTGATGATGCGATGCAGACTGTGATTTCCAAGGGACGTGTCTATTTCGGCAGTACAGTGGACCATCGCTTGTACTGTGTGAAGAGTACAACGGGCGAGGTCTTATGGACGCATTACACGGAAGGTCCTATTCGCCTCGCACCAACTTTGGCACATGGAAATATCTATTTCGGGTCCGATGATGGAAAGGTTTATTGTCTGAACGCGGACACTGGGCAGCCAGTTTGGATCATGCGTGTTGGGCCCAAAGATGACCGCCTTTTGTCACGCGGCGAGATGATCTCACGCTGGCCTGTCAGGACGGGCGTTCTGATCGACGGGGAAACAGCGTATTTCGGTGCTGGTGTCTTTCCACATGAAATGATTTATCTATGTGCGGTCAATGCGATCTCTGGAGACATCATCTGGCGAAATGACACAATCAGTGAGCAGAATGCTGGACGCAACGACTTAACGCCGCAGGGCTATCTGCTCAGTAATAAAGACAATCTGTTTGTACCCTCAGGACGCTCCCTGCCTGTTGCGATCTCCAAGCAGGATGGCAGTATCGTGTTTCAGGAAAAGTATTCCTGGCGCACCGACGCTGGCGGTGTGGTCGGGGGAACGAAAGCACTGTTGGGAGATGGGCAGGTTTACGCCGGCGGTCCCCATCATTTCCTTGCCATGGATCAAAAAAATGGTGATGTGGGTGAGGCGTATATCAATGGTCGGCAAATGTCGCTGGCAAATGATCAGGCCTTTATTCTGACCGGGGAAAAACTGATCTGTGTGGATCGCGCTGAGCATTCCAAGGCAAGTCAGGAAAAACAGAAATGGTTTTTGAAAGCTCGTGCTGCCCGCAGCGATCCCGCCAAATTGGCAGAAGCCAAGCAGAAGATGCTCGAGTTTGCCCAGATTGGCGTTCTGTGGGAATTTCCGACAAAGTTTGACGACGTGTTGATCGCAACGCAGAACGTTGTTGTTGCTGGCGGGCTTAACGAATTAATTGCTTTGGACCGAACATCGGGCAAGCTATTGTGGACACAAAAAGTGGTCGGAAATGTTCGCGGTCTGGCCGTGGATGACAACATCATGACGGTGAGTACTGACGAAGGGCACGTCTATGCCTTCTTGTCCAATTCCAGTCTGACCGCTGCGGTTGCCAGTACCCCTGCTCGCGAGTGGCCGGCTGCCTACGGAAAACCTTACCAGAAACTCAAAAATCAGGATCGATTCAGCGAGGCTGCAGCGGAGATTCTGGAACGTAGTGGACAGTCGACAGGATTCTGTCTGGTTCTCGGGAGCGAAGACGGGCAATTGGCCTATGAGTTGGCAGTGCAAAGTGATTTGAACGTCATCGGTGTCGAGCCAGATCCAACCAAGGCAGCCAACTCTCGAGCCTTGCTCGAGGCAGCGGGAATGCATGGTACTAAGGTGACAATTGTAAATGCCCCGCTTACGGACATACCGTTCAGTAATTACTTTGCAAACCTGATTGTTTCCGACACCGTGATCCAAAATGGTGAGATCGGATGTGCGCCTGAAGATGTATCGAGATTTTTGAAACCGTGTGGTGGAGTGGCGATCCTGGGGTGCCCCCATTCGCAGTCTGATGCTGATAATGAAAAGGCAGTGTCACAATGGTTGACTGATTTATTTCATCAGGATGAGGGTGAGATGGTCAGTGAATCACCGTGGTACATGTTGCGTCGAGGGAAATTGCCAGGCGCTGGGTCGTGGTCGCATCAGTACGGAAATGTGGCCAACACTTCTTTCTCGGCAGATCACCGCATTCGTGACGGCCTGGGGGTACTTTGGTATGGAGATCCGGGGCCAAGTTCGATGCTGAATCGTCACGAGGCTGCTGGCGCTCCCCTGTCAACGAACGGTCGGATGTTCATTCAGGGAACAGACAAGATCATGGCTTATGATGCCTATAATGGGACTTTCCTCTGGGAATATGAAAATCCCGGTGCCATTCGTACGGGTGTGTTCAACAACCGCGAAACCCACAACCTTGCTGCAAGTGATGAACACCTCTATGCCGCTGCAGGGGATACATGTGTTGCGATCGATGCGAGCTCTGGCGAGATCATTGCCAAGTACACCACGCCAGAATCCAGTGATGGAATTGAACGGGCTTGGGCGTATCTGGCTTACGATCGTGGACAGTTATTCGGTACCAGTACCATCAGGGAGGAGTTGGAAGCGCGGCTTCGTCGCAGGGGCTTGAAGGTCAAAAGCCAAACTGACGCGGTGTTTGCGGTGGATACGGAAAGTGGAAAGCGGGTGTGGACCTACCGTGGTGATAACATCCTGCACACAACGATTGCCATCGGACCCGAACATGTGTACTTCATCGATTCCTCAATCAGCCCGGAGGAGCGGCAGCAACTTTATTTGCAGGATAAGGAAGATCTGAAAAAGTTGACGGGTGATGCGGCACTGAAAGCTGAGGCTGAAATGAAGAAGCTCGATCTGCGTTTGGCCGTAGCCATTGATCGCAAGACGGGCGAAAAAGTCTGGGCCAAAGCGGTGGACGTGACCGATACGACGAATGTGAGTGCTGGGGGAGGAAGTCTTACTCTCATGTACGCCAATGGGCATGTCGTGCTTTGCGGAGCCAACGCAAACGGTCACTATTGGAGGCAGTTCCTCTCCGGTGAGTTTGATCAGCGGAAAATAGTTGTGCTGGATTCCAATGATGGTACGCAGCTTTGGGCCAAAAATGCCAACTACATGAATCGTCCCGCAGTCATCGGCGATGAGGTCTACGCGGAGCCGTGGGCGTTCAATCTGCACACGGGCGAGCCGAAGACCAGTTCACATCCCCTGACTGGTGAAGAAACACAATGGCGATTTAGCCGACCAGGGCATCACTGTGGAGTGATCACGGCGACGCCAAACATGATGTTTTTTCGATCGGGCTTCATAGGCTATTACGATCTGTACAACGACAGCGGTACCAGACACTTCGCGGGTCAGAGGCTAGGTTGTTGGATTAATGCGATTCCTGGAAACGGGTTGGTGATGATTCCCGAGGCGAGCGCTGGGTGTGTTTGCCAGTTTTCCATTGCTTCGACAGTAGTGATGGAGCCGAAGACCGAGAATAAGTCATGGGGAATCTTTAGCGCTGTGGGAGCGTCGACGCCCGTGAGGCGAATGGGGATCAACTTGGGGGGACCCGGAGACAGAAAGGATGATTCAGGTCGCGAATGGTTCGGGTACCCACGCCCAAGTTCACGTGGTCGACTTGAATTTGTATTTAATCTGAAACACCAGCTTCTGTCCGGTGGGAAGTGGTATAGCCGAAACGCCGAGGCGGTTGATCTTGGTTTGACTCAAACACCCTGGCTTTATACCTCTGGGACCACTGGGCTTAAAAGCTTGGAGATCCCACTTCGCGGTAAAGAAGATGGAGCCGCCAATTACAAGGTCAAAATATATCTTGGTTCGTTGCAGCAGCAGTCGATCCAGCCCGTCGCTTCAGGACCTTTTGACCTCTCGCTTCAGGGAAATGTTGTAGCTGAGGGCATTCGTTTTGACACTGCTGATGGCTCTGGTGGGAACCAGGTGCTGGTTAAAGAATTCAACGGAGTTCCGGTAGAGAGGGCCCTCAAAATCGAGTTGAAGCATTTGGATCCTGAGAATCCGGGATCCATAGCGGCCATCGAAGTGATTCAGGAGTGAGCTTCGCATCGGGACTGCTGAACTCGCTACCAGGCTGAATTTGGCCATTCGTGTGTCATCATTGCATCTTCGCAAAGCCGAGGCTTCACGAAGATGCCACCGGGCGAGGCTTAGAGCGGTTCACGCACGTTGAACTCCAGTTGCAACAGTGGTGATGTCTTCGGGACGCAGGCCTGTATCGCCCGCGTCTGGAAAAAACACTCTAGCTTCGGGTTGCAGGGTGCAACGTTGTATGGAGCCAGTAAGCGTCTAGAGCAGCCTTGCACCGGGGACGTAGTTCCGCAGGAAGTCATGGCTTTGCACCAACGCCAATTTGCAGTCGTCGACACTTCCCTCATACGCACGGTCTTCAACTTCAACACAGACGGGTCCGCGATAGCCGGTATCCGTCAGGGTCGAAAAGAATTTTCCCCAATCCACGTCGCCCATGCCAGGGAGTTTGGGAGAATGGAATTGATTGGGATACGCAAGGATACCGAGGTCATCCAACTGATGATGATCTACCCTCACATCTTTGGCATGAATGTGAAACAGCTTGTCTGCGAACTCACGCATCGGTTTAAGGTAGTCCATTTGCTGGAATACCAGATGAGAAGGATCGTAGTTGAGGCCAAAGTAGTCACTGGGAATGTCATTGAACATTCTCCTCCAGATTGCAGGACTTCCGGCAAGGTTCTTTCCGCCTGGCCATTCGTCCGCGGTGAACAGCATCGGGCAATTCTCGATGCCAATCTTGACGCCATGTTCTTCTGCATGCTGGATGATCGGCTTCCACGTACTCAGGAATCTGGGCCAATTGTCATCGACACTTTTTGTCCAGTCGCGACCGATAAACGTGTTCATGCGAGTGAGGTTCAGTTTCGCGGTCGCGGTGATCACCGCTTTGATATGATCAACAGCTTGTTCTGCCTCTGCAGCGTCACAAGATAATGCATTTGGATAGTAGCCGAGTCCACTGATACCTACTCCATATTTTTGAGAGAGATTGTGTATTGATTCAGCAACCTCGGCGTCATCCAGTTCCGCGACATTGATGTGGGTGATACCTGCGTATCGACGGGTTGCTTTTCCCTGCGGCCAGCACATGACCTCTACACACTCGTAGCCAATTTCTGCTGCAGTTGCAAAAACATCTTCGAGTGACTGATCTGGTAGAATCGCGCTGACAAATCCCAGTTGCATCATCGGTTCTTCACTCCGTACAAAAAAATAAAAGGGTGGGAGGTGTCTTTGGGTTTAACCGGCCAGTATCAGATTCAAGCGGCCAGCATCGCTGTCGGACTTGGCATCGGTTGCCAGCGACCGTCGAATCGCTATCTGGTTCTCAGTTTGCGAGGTAGTTAAGGTCTCGCAGTTAATTTACCCCAATCGGTGGTCACGTAGGGACTAGCATGTTTTCCGGCGGAGTCGGCACATGGTTAGGGTGCACTGCAGGGTTTCATGCCGCTCAGACGGGCTGTTATTCCTCGGCACCAGTGGGCTTGGGAGCACAAACTGGTCACCAGCAAGCCTTACCTCACTGCGCTGATTTATTGCGTAAGCGTTCGATATCACCCTCGACGGACTCACTCTGTTTTTCAAGATCTGCCAGGGAGGCTCGCTCTTTGTCCACCACATCCGCAGGTGCTCTGGCGACAAAGTTCTCATTGCCAAGTTTCTGCTGTTTGCCCTTGATCTGTTTTTCCAGTTGGCTCTTCAGTTTGTCCAGTCGCGCAAGTTCAGCCTCGACATCGATGAATTTTTCAAGATCTACATGAACGTCAACGTCAATGGAAGTCAGGGCAAGGGGGGCGTCAGTCTCAAAGGCAGTTGCAGTGGGACCAATCAAAACCACCTCTGCGCCCGCCAAACTGGCAAAATAACTGACCATGGGTTGCAATAATTGGAGTGAGGAGTCGCTGCAGCGTATGGCGACTGGGACAGTCTCGCGTGGGGGAATGTTCTGGCTGGCGCGGATTTTTCTGATGGCTCCCACTACCTCCTGGAATTCCGCGAATTGTCGTTCAATTGACTCATCGTGATGTTCAGCAACGGCAGTAGGCCAAGCGGATTTCATGACAAACTTCGGTGACGCAGCCGGATTGGGTACGCCACGCTCGGGTGCTACCTGATTCACGCACTCCCAGATTGCCTCGGTCACAAACGGCATGACGGGGTGAAGCAGTTTCAGCAGGGTATCTAGCCCATGTGCCATAACAGCTTGGGTCAATGCACGTTTGTCTGGATCTGCGAGACGTGGCTTGGCGATTTCGACATAGAAACTGCAGAACTCATCCCATGCGAAGTTGTACAGGACTCTGGTGCTTTCAGCGAACTTATAATGTTCAATACCCTCGGTTACCTGTTGCGTAACAGTGGACAGACGACTCAGCAGCCAGCGATCTTCAAGCGGCAGATCTTCGATAGTGACGGTCTGTGGTGAATAGTCTTCCATGTTCATCAGAACAAACCTGGCGGCATTCCAGAGCTTGTTGACGAAGTTTCGAGCCGTTTCGAAGCGTTCACTCACTACAGCCGCCTTGGGCAGTGATTTGTCTTCCTCGGTCTCAGCCCATTGTGTGGAGAAATCCTGGTTGCAGCCCGGGCATGCCAGCTTCGGCAAGGAGCGGTTCTTCTTGGTTTGGTCGATTAGCTTTTCGCAATGTGGGCACTCATATTGCACTGGCATGCGAACGTCTTGCGTGTCAGTGGCAAGGCGAGCAAGTCCAAAACGCAGTGCATCTGGACCAAATTTGTCGATCACGTCGATAGGATCAACTCCGTTCCCTTTACTCTTGCTCATGGTCTCTCCAAGACCATCCAGAATTTTGGGGTGGATAAAGACCTCGTTGAATGGAATATCACCGATGTTGTTCAGGCCCATCAATACCATGCGGGCAACCCACAGCGTGATGATATCTCGTGATGTGATCAGGGTACTGGTGGGGTAGAAGTATTCCAGTTCAGCAGTTTTCTCCGGCCACCCCAGTGTGCTGTGCGGCCACAATGCCGACGAGAACCATGTGTCCAGAACATCTGGGTCGCGGACAAATCCCATGGCCTCAATTTCTTCCTCGACAACCGTGTCCTCCTGGCGAATGCAGACATAAACACTTCGTGATCCATCCTCACGGTTATCAATGTGAGCCTGCAAATCACCTGCAGCGTGCGCTGGCATCATGGACAGTCGCGCAACGGCATCGTCCGCTGCAGCTTCGTTCAATCCGTTGGTTGACCAAATGGGGATACGGTGTCCCCACCACAATTGACGGCTCACGGGCCAGTCACGCTTTTCGCCGAGCCAGTCCAGATAACCTTTCCGGTATCGTTCAGGGAAGATTTTCACGCGCTCGTCCTGGACGGCATCCATGGCAGACTGCGCTAGCTCACTCATCGCGACGAACCATTGATCCGCAAGGTAAGGTTCGATGGGAGTTTTGCTGCGATCGCTATGAGGTAACTCGATTTCCCGATCTTCAACTTCACCAAGTCGCCCCAAGGCATCGAGATCGGCGACTACTTTCTTGCGGGCTTGTGGGATGGTCAGGCCCTGATACAGACCACCCTCGGCATTGATGGTGCCGTCCGGATTGAGGATGTTAATCATCGGCAAGTCGGCCCTCAGTCCGACTTCGTAGTCATTTGGGTCATGAGCAGGCGTGATTTTCACGCATCCGCTCCCCAATTCCGGCTTTGCCCATGTGTCGGCTATCAATGGGATCTCGCGATCCATCAGTGGCAGCATGAGTTTGCGACCATCAAGTGCCATGTCTCTTAGTTGTTCAAGTTGCGGCAGCATCTCACTGCGTCGCGCATCAAGCGCATCGATCTGGTTTTGGATTTCACTCCTTTCCTTGTCGGTTGCTTCTGTAAGCTTTGATCGAAGTTCCTGCTCAACCTTGTCAAAGGCTTTGGCAGGGTCGGGATGCACTGCTACGGCCGTATCACCCAGCATCGTTTCGGGGCGTGTGGTGGCGATTTCTACCTGTGCCGGTTCACCAGCGTTGGGATTGATGACTGGATAGGTGAAATGCCAGAAATGGCCTTTCTTTGTGACGTTTTCAACCTCGTCGTTGCTGACTGCGGTTTGCAGGAACGTGTCCCAGTTCACCAGCCGCTTTCCGCGGTAGATCATCCGTTTGCTGAACAGATCGTAGAAGGTCGCCCTGACTGCTGCTGCACAGACATCATCCAGCGTGAAACGCAGACGATCCCAGTCGCAGCTGCATCCCATACGTTTGAGTTGGCCGAGAATTCGTGTCTCGTATTGTGCTTTCCAGTCCCAGATCCGACTGACTAGGCCGTCCCTACCGAGATCATGGCGAGACAGGTTTTCCTGCTCTTTGAGTCGCCGCTCCACCACAGCCTGCGTTGCTATTCCGGCATGGTCGGTGCCGGGCATCCATAGGGCCTCATAGCCTTGCATTCGCCGTGTGCGAACTACAATGTCCTGCAGTGTGTTGTTCAGGCCGTGCCCGAGGTGAAGTGCACCGGTGACGTTGGGCGGCGGAATCACGACCGTGAATGGCTTGCGGTCAGGATTAACTTCGGCGTGCGAGCATTTGGCCTCGTCCCACGCCTGCAGGATACGACTTGCAGCGTTTGCGTGATCAAACCGGTCTGGAATCTGGTTCATCGGCTGTCTTGTTGAGATCAAGGTTCGAATGAGGAAATTTTCAGGGTGGCATGCATGTGACACCAACCCATGCGCGTTCAGTTGCCGCTCAGGGGCAGTTCGTCTTTGTGTAGCTTGTATTCCACCGAATCCACCAGCGCTTGCCAGCTTGCTTCGATGATGTTCTCGCTGACACCGATGGTCCCCCAGGTTTCAGACTCGTCGCCACTCTCGATGTTGACTCGAATCGATGCGGCGGTGCCAGCACCGGAATCAACTACCCGGACCTTATAATCAATCAGGTGCATGTCACTGAGAGACGGGTAGGCATCCAAGAGCGCTTTTCTTAATGCCGCGTCCAAGGCGTTGACGGGGCCGTGTCCCTCGGCAGCATCGAACCAGAGGGTATCGCGGACCTTCAGTTTGATGATGGCTTCGGCAAAAACGTGTTTGTGGTCACTGTTTCTGTCTCCGGCAACCACACGATACTTGATCGGTGAGAAATGCGAGGTGTAGGTACCCGCTGCCCGTTTCACAAGCAAGTCAAAAGACGCTCCGGCATTTTCAAACTGATAGCCTTGGTTCTCAAGGTGAACAACCTCCTTCAGAATCTTGTCCATCAATTCCCGGTTGTCCTGAATATTGTGTTTGGTGGCAACCGCAACAATGTTACTCCGGCCAGACAGTTCGCTAACCAGAATTCTCCGTTCATTTCCAACCAATGCTGGGTCGATGTGTTCGTAAGTCTGCGATGCCTTGTTGATCGCGTGGACATGCATCCCGCCTTTGTGCGCAAAGGCGCTTTGCCCAACAAATGCTTGGCCATTCTTCCATTGCAGGTTCGCTGTCTCGTAAACGTACCGGCTAAGTTCGGTCAGATGGGTTAACGGTTTGCCACCAAGGACACTGTAGCCATCCTTTTTCAAAGCCAGATTCGAGACGACTGAAATCAAGTCAGCATTGCCGCATCTTTCCCCGATTCCATTAATGGTCCCCTGGACCTGCAAGGCACCTGCATCTACCGCAGCAAGTGAATTGGCAACGGCAAGTTCGCCATCGTTGTGAGTATGAATACCGATAGCGGTGTCATACTCGGAGAGTTCCGAGACAACTGTTTGTGTGACTTCAGCAATGCGTTCCGGCAATGTGCCGCCATTGGTGTCGCATAGGACCAGCCACTTTGCACCGGCTGATGCGGCAGAGATGAGCGTCTTGATTGCGTAGTCTGGATTCGCCTTGTAACCATCGAAAAAGTGTTCTGCGTCATAAATCAGCTGTGAGTGGCGAGCAAGAAACTCACCACTTTCACCAATCATGTCAATGTTTTCGTCAAGGGTTACACGCAGAACTTCGGTTGCGTGGTAATCCCAGGTTTTACCAACAAGGGTAATGCATGGAGTCTGCGCCTGTACCAACGCTTGCATTCCGGGATCATCCTCGGCTTTCATGGACTTTCGACGCGTCATTCCAAATGCGCAGACTTGACTATGCCCCAGATCGTACTGGCGAATCTGCTCGAAGAAAGCAACATCTTTTTCGTTCGAGAGCGGATACCCGCCTTCGATGAAATCGACACCTGATTCCGCCAGCCGTCTGGCGATGTTCAGTTTGTCCTGCAACGAAAAACTGACGCCCTCGCCCTGAGAACCGTCTCGCAGGGTTGTGTCGTAAATCTGGATCGGTTTCAAAGTCATCTGTATTCTGAACTTTCTTCAATCGGTCCGCGTTGGTGTCTTGGCTGAGGCTGTAGAGAGATACGAAAAAACCCCCAAACCCTTTTCGGGGATGGGGGTGAAGTGTCACTCAGGATTATTCACTCGTTCCCACCGGCTCTCGAGGCCGATTGGAAAGCTGTCCCCCGCGTCAGTGCTGGCCAACAATACCAGAGACGCGGCTAATAATGGATGGGGAATATTTGGCGGTCACGAGATTCATTCTTGTACGAGGTTGTTCAGGCCACAGGATGACCTCGAGACCCGCCGCTGTCAATCGCAACGTGGATTCATCCTCGCCGTTGGGACCATAAATTCGCGAAAACGGACTTCGCTACCCAGTTCGCAGGAATGCTGCACACCGCTTCCCATAATCACCTATTTTCACAGGCTCTGGTTAGAACCGCTGGTGGAAAGCAATGTCTCGCTTTGGTGACGTCGCACTGCTGATAAGTGGCGAAGACTATCGGGACGGGGTATCCGGCAAGCTGGAGTCTTGCTCCGCAACGGGATTCAGGCTGAGGGGCCACGGATGGCGGCGGTGATGGGGTTGTTTGGGGTTGGGTTGATCTACCTGTGTGATTTGGGGTCTCGGGTTAAATAGACCTGTATTTCCTGAACAGCATAGGCAGGGGCGGTGAGGTGTTGATCGGGTTTTGAGGCTTGAGCGGGGACGGGTGTTCTGCGTTGGGCTGGGCAACCGCACCGTTCATGCATGTTGTTCTGCAGTTTTTGGACTCAAGGCAGTCGAAAACGCCCGCGTAATGGTTACGACCAGCGCATTGCTCATGCAGTTGTTGCTTAAGAGCAACGAAACGTGTTGCGTTTTGGCAACATCCACCCAACCCGCGTGGTAGGGTTCCGTGGACAAAGTCTGTCCAAAACGCATTCCTTTTCGAATCGTTCGTGCTTAACAGCCGAGCCCGACGAATTTCGCGACAGACCAATGAATCGAAACATCAGAACCACCAGAATTGACGAACTGTGTTCCGCCATCATCAGGCGGTGCACGGTATTGGCTTTGCTGGCTGTTGTTTGTAGCGGTTGCTGCAGTCAGGTCCGGTTGCCTGCCATTGATCCCACGGGGACCTGCCTGTTCGCTCCCAAACCCACCACAACCACATTTGCAGTGCCTTGTTGCAATGCAGACAACTGCGTCTGCCTGCGACCATTCCGCAAATTGGGAGACAAAGTTCATGGTTTGAAAGATCACCTGCACGATCACGTGCATGGGTTGGGTTTGAAGTGCAAAGATCACAAATGCAAGGATCCCGTACCTGCGTGGACCGATCCGGTTGATCCACCTGCTTGCAATGACTCGAAGGGGTTGTTGCATCACAAAGGAAACGAGCCCTGCGTGCCAAGTGCGGCTTGCGGTGGGGCATGCAAAGACGGGCCTCCGGCGGTTCTGTTGGGTGACCAATGCAAAAAGAAGGATTGTTTGCATCTTGCGCACAAGGGCAAGCGTGGCTGTATCCTGCTGACCCCAACGAAGGTCGTTGCGCCGGTAGGCGGTGAAGTTGTCCTGCTTTCAGGTATCTGCGGACCCGATGGCTATCTGCAGATGAATGAGAAGCTGGAGTGGATGTTGACACCGGAAAGCGTCGGAACGTTTCTTCAGGTGGGTGATGATGAGCCTGGAATCGTCGGTCGTTTGGTGGGTTCCA
Organism: Planctomycetota bacterium; assembly: GCA_029977825.1. Classification (GTDB taxonomy): domain Bacteria; phylum Planctomycetota; class Planctomycetia; order Pirellulales; family Pirellulaceae; genus Rubripirellula. The sequence goes on from JAPOKD010000039.1 coordinate 12,385, forward strand.
TGGATCGACCCAAAAAAATTGATCCTGCGTATGCAATGGGAATCACAAGTAGCAAGCGAACATTGATCACACGGGGTAATATGAACCCCAGCGATGATGTGCAGCTTGAGAAGGGGCAGACCTGGATTACGATCAGTAGCCCCTCCGAAGGCACAAGTCGTGTCACGGTTCTTGCTCCGGAAAGTGAGTGCTGGGACCAGCGAAAAGCGACAACCACGATCTATTGGGTTGATGCAAGATGGCAGTTTCCCACGCCACAAGTGGTGCAAGCCGGTACACCCGTGGAATTGACAACCCGGGTGACCCGATCTGAGGGAGGTTTGCCGGCTCGCGGCTGGAAAGTCCGTTACGAGATTTTGCAACCTGAATTGGCTACGTTTGCAGGGACCAACGGTGCGTCTGTTGTGGAGGCCAACGTTGATGATTCCGGAAATGCTTCTGTGCAGTTGCAGCCGAACCCGGGGACCAGTGGTAGCGCAGCGATTGATGTTCAGGTGATTAGGCCAGGTGGAGAGCTTGATAATATTCCCACCATCACGCTGGGGCGTGGGCAGGCTTTTGTGACTTGGAGTGCTCCGGAACTCGCTTTACGAGCGGGTGGACCGCCAGTAGCTGGCTTTGATACTCCATTTCAGGTGATTGCGAATGTCTCCAACCCGGGTGATCAGCCGTTGACGGGGGTCAGCCTGAGCTTACCCATTCCGCAGGGTGCGAAAGTTTTGAGCGCGAACTTGCAAGCGCAAGTTTTACCGAATGCGGTGGTCTGGGAGATTGGAACCGTGCCACCAAAATCTCAGTTGGATCTGGTTGTCAATCTGTCAGCCCAGTCACCCGTGGATTTGGTGTTCAAGGCTCGCGGCGGTGGAATGGTGGCTGAAGATCGCGTGCGAGTCGATGTGTTCAGGCCATCACTGTCGGTCAAAGTGACTCCGGTGCAAGCAGCTGGTAGTCGCTTGGTTTCGGGTGATAAAGTTGCATTCGACATTGACGTGACGAACACGGGAACACGCGTACTTCAGAATGTTTACCTGACCGCTGCGGGAGACGATGGGCTGGTACACGAGAGCGGGGTAAGCCCACTTCGGACGACCAAGAGCGGGGGGTTGCAGCCGGGAGAAACCTGGGAGGCTCAGGTCGAATTCACCACCATCACGGCAGGTCAACGTTGCATCACGGTGGACGCATTCGCAGATGGCGGCCAACGGGATACCAAGCAAGGATGTGTCACTGTGATTAATCCTGTCCCGCGTAACCCGAGGTTGAAAGCCGAGCTTGCAGGTCGCAATCGTATCGCTGTCGGACAGCAGACGCTGGTTCGCGCCGTGATCAGCAACATCGGTCTCGGTGTTGCAACGAACGTCAAGGTTGTGATGGCGTATTCGCCTGTCGTCCAGTTGGAGCAGGCAACGGAAGGTGCTGATCAGAGTCGTGTCGCGCAAAACGTCATCTCATGGTCAATCCCTCGCTTGGAGGCGGAGAAAACGGCGACTCTTGAAGGCTTGTTCAAAGTTCTTAGTCCGGCAAATCCGGCCAGAATCACACTGCAGGTCACATGTGATGAGCAAACCAGTACTAACACGGATTTTGTCTATGAGATTGTCAATGTTGTTCCACCACCGCTAACGGCTCCACAGACTGAATTGCCTCCAGTGCTGTCAACTCCCACCGCTCCTAATGCCCCAACGACGGTTGCCCCGACGCTTCCGTTGCAGGGTGGCGTAAACCCTGGAACACCCGCCACGCCTCCTGTGACGGCTACGCCTGTACCTCCGCGTACAGAGAAACTTCAGATGCGACTTGCAGTGATGACGAATCCGGTGCGAGTGGCACAGCCAATCCGATATCGCTTGACCCTGATCAACGACTCGAGTGAGCGGGATGGACAGATTGCCATGCAGTTCAGGCTGCCTCCGGGAGTCCGGCTTATAAGTGCGAACCCGGTTACCAACCCTGAAGCCAACACATTCACCGTTAATGGAGATGTTGTCACGTTGCAACCGATTGGCTCGATGCCCTCGGGCAGCAGCGCTGAATACCAGATCGTATTACAGAGTAACCAGCCGCAGACCTTTGACTTCACCATTCAAGCTCAGAGTCAAAGAATGCAAGCTGGTATCTCCCAAACGGTTCGAACAACCGTCAGCCCTTAAATTTCAAGTTCTGATTTGGAACCTGGACGTGGGTTTTGGTAACAAGCCAAGCGTTGCAACAAAGCGTTGCTGCAGTTGGCGGAGCACCGAAGTTGTCGGCAGCATTTGCTGAGTTAGGATTCGCTACTCGAGCACTTTGACAATTTGGGTCAAACCTGCACGACGAGCGTGGTCAATCGCTTTGTCGTTGTCCTCGTCGACAGCGTCCTTGTTTGCCCCATTTTCCAACAGGATCTGAACAGTTTTCAGTTGATCTAGACCTGCGGCCATCATGAGCGGCGTGAAACCCTCGGTTGCTCCCTTGGCATTGACATCAGCCCCCGCTTTGATCAGAGCCTGGACGGTTTCGGGAAAAGGACCCGTGCACGCGTGAATCAGTGGAGTCTTACCTTCGTGGTCGCGGGAATCAACTGTTGCTCCTCGCTTGATTAGAAACAGCACGGTCTCGGTATGCCCGTCGTAAGCGGCGTGGTGAAGTGCAGTGTGGTCCCGCCCTGCTTCGGCTGCTTCGATATTCATCCCGCTGTCGAGAGCCCGTTTCACGTCCTCCGTCCGCCCTTCCCCTGCAGCCCTCAGGAAAGCTTCTGCACTCATGGTGGGAGATTTCGATACTGCGGGGGGACCGGCAGGCGTTGCCGAGTCGGTCACTCCCTCCGCGGCGTTGGGCGGATCCGCAGGTGTATTGTCCTCGGAGGCAGCGTCGTCAGTTTGAGGCAGAGCTTCTCCGTTTTCCTCGCTGGCTTCCTGATCTGCGGCCGGTGCCTGCTGGCTGGATGTGTTATCTGCCGAAGGTGACGTGACGGGTTGACTGGCTGTCTCACAGCCAAGGCAGCCCAGCAACGCGATGAAAGGGAATAGCTTCTTTACGACTGACCGGTGGCGGCGAGGTGATTGAGTTTTCATCTCCAAAGCTTAGCAGGTAGACTGCGATTCGTCAGGGATCCACTCAGGCAAGGTTCATACACAGGCCCGATTTGGCATCGGTTGTATTGGCGAACTGTTTCATCTACGCACCATTTCATCTACCCACCATGGCATGGGAGTTTGACGTTTTGCTTTGAGCTCGTCAAAGCGAGATAAAAATGACACCATCACCCCACGTGGCTTTGACACCAGCTTGTCCTGCAACCAATTCAATAAGCTGACGCAAGGTGGCATCTTTGCCTTCGACGGTTACCATTTGTTCGCACGCCTTTCTGGCATTTGCAGCAATCTCACAACGTCTGCCGGCGACGCCACACAATTGTTGCAAGGCATTTCCAGCTGAGGTTCGCATTTGCTTCAAGGTAAAGGTGTCTTTGTCAGGGTCTGGCAGTGCAGGCTTGAGAGCTGCGAAAATTGCTTCATTAGCCGCTGCGTGGGCATCGAAGGTTGCTGTGGTTTCAAGCCACTTTTCCGACACTCGCGTGCGGGCACTGGGATCAGATTGATTGACGGTTGGCCGTACCGTTTTTGCGAGTTTGCTTGAATATCGGCGTTTCCAACGTGCGGGTTCTTTCAGATCGCTGGTGACAAGACGTTGCGGGAATACAGAACGGTCAAATTGTAGGTCGAATTGACCAAGAATGAGGGCGACGGCGAGTCGTTGTTTGATCTGTTTCCACTCTGTTTCAGGCCAGAGGTCATGAGGCAGCGTCTGTGATAAATGAACTTGGTTCCCTGTTGATCGGTTCAAGGCGGCTGTTGGAGTGGTCAGATCGTCCCATTGGACATCGATCAGCGGGTTAGCTGAACTGGCTCGTGGGGACGGAGCTGTCATGATTGCGGAAGCCAACGCTGCGACACGGTCGCGGCGTCCGATGAGCAAGACATTGCTTATGGGCATCAAGACGCAGTCTCGTGATGCGGCAATCTGGCTAAGCGCTCCGTATACGGTTGAGCCAGACGATCCAACTGTGACAACAGCGGTTGGATCGACACTCCGGTCAAGCCAGATGTTCAGATCAACCTGATCAGCGATACCAGAGATGGCAGATCGAAATGACTTGCCATCGAAAACAGAGTTCATAGGAGTTGCCAGCTTCCTGTAGATGGGGCTGACTTCTGAAAAATCGTCCCCTACGCTGACCCGTGGAATGCAAAGGGCGATTAGAAGTAGTGTGCTTAAGGACACCACTTTCTTACTGGATTTTTCTGGGGAGTGCTGGCTAGCTGACAAGGGCAGTAAACGCATTGGCTGTTGTAGGTGTGTGAGTGTGTGAATATCAGCGAAGCAGTCAATGCAAACCGATACCTCTGCCCCCTATTATAGCGTGCCATTGTTGTTTGCGGCGCGAAGTCAATGCATGGCACCAGTATGGGGAGATGCATCCGGAAACCAGACAGAAAAGTGGTTGCAACGCGTGTGCGTGCACCAGCGATGCACGCTTCTGCGTTAGGTCCAACATGTCCTGGGGATTTGAGTGAGGGGTGTTAGTTGTGGTGCTTCATTGGCTCCAATTGGAGTCAGGCCTTGCAAGCAATTCAAAGCAAAGCCAGGCAAGGCTGCTCAAGTTGTCTGATTAGGCGATTTTTAAGACCCCATAGGTGGGGCTCGATATAGTTGAGTACTTCACAAAGTGTCGTGGACACCGTTCGGGCAATTCAACAATTTGTTGATGCTTTTTGTGACACAAATGCAGTCT
>JAPOKD010000593.1 GCA_029977825.1 Planctomycetota bacterium
CCGGACATGCTTGTAGTCGGGATCATCCTCGGAGAAATAATCACCGTAATGCTGCCGCACCATGGCTGTGCAGGAACCTGATGGGCAGACAATGGTGTCGTACCTGGCAAACATTTCCACAAAACGTTTGGCAACAGGCTCGGTATCGGAATCACAGCCTGTATTCGCCATGGGCTGCCCACAACACGTCTGCCCCTCGGGATAAACCACTTCGACCCCCAATCTTTCCAGCAACTCGAGCGTTGCAATGGGGACGTCGGGATAAAACTGGTCGAGATAGCAGGGAACAAAGAGAGCAACAGTCATGCGAACAAGCTGGGTGGTTTGGGCGGGAAGAACCTCATCCGAGTATAGTCTGCAAACAGAGATCGGGCGTCCCCCGAAGGCCCCAATTCATCCTGCACAGAGCCTCGAGCACGCAACGTCACCTCCTGCTGCCACGTTAACCGCGATAATCGCCACCCAAAATCACACTTAGGGCCGACACCCTCGCGCTCCCAATGGGGCGTGGCTCTACGACGCAGCCGACGGGGTGCGGCCAGTTTCGTTGAAAATCCCCATTTACGTGCCAAAATCAGGGTCTGCTCCAACGAATCACAGAGGCAGGGGCAAATCCCCCCATCGGATCCGCTCCGGAAAGGATATTTATCCCCCCCTTGGACACGGATGCTCGACCTTCGATATTAGCAACTCATGGCATGGTGTACTCCGTCACTACCAGAACCACTTGACCAGGGGGCTGTCCGACCGTTCAGCGATCCGGGCTTTGGCAAGCTGCATGAATCGGGTCGCTACGATCTTCCAACGTCAAACCGTTTGGTAGAGTGCCTGCCATGTGGCGATGGTGGCATGCCGGGTAACTGGTGGCATGCCGGGTAACAACGGGTGGCATGCCGGATAACTCAGGCAGACGCCCCGTCAGAGCCTCTGAGGTGTCGATCCTTCGGCTGCGGTTCTGCAGGCCCGGCACGTGCCACGCGGCCAAGCTGGCCAGCAGCAGCCAGTATTCGCGAACGTTTATTTCTTCGACCGACCAACAAAACTGTTTTTCATGTTTGTGCACCAAGCAAAACCAAATGATGAGCGTCCCAACATCATTTTCATCATTACGGATCAGCAACGGTACGACACCATCGCTGGCCTCGGGTATGACTACATGGACACACCCAATCTGGACCGGTTGGTACGAGAGGGGATTTCGTTTGATCAATGTCACGTGACCGCAGCATCATGTGCGGCAGCCCGTGCCAGTCTGTTTAAAGGATACTATCCCCACACGACCGGCATTCTGAAGAATGCCGACTCGTGGCGTCGGAGCTGGATTCAGCATCTGAATGATTCGGGCTACTACTGCACCAACATCGGCAAGATGCATTCATGGCCGTTCCAAACCGAACTGGGATTCCATGAACGCTTTGTAGTGGAAAACAAAGACCGTTACCTGGAGGGTCGTTACTACTTTGATGAATGGGATCGGGCACTCCGTTATCGAGGCCTGGTCAAGCAACAGCGTGAACAATACCGCAAGCGTTCTGATTACGACGCCGCGTTGGGTGCTTTTGAATGGGAACTGCCCGAAGACACGCATCCTGATGTGTTTGTAGGCGACATGGCAACCTGGTGGATCGAAAACAAGCCGCGAATGAAACCACTGTTTTTACAGATTGGTTTTCCCGGACCTCATCCACCTTATGACCCCATTCCACGTTACGCAGAGCCGTATCTGAAAAAAGATCTTCCTTTGCTGGAGGTAACCGAACAGGAACTCGCACAGCAGCCTCCGGCTTTGAAGGAACTGCGTGTTCACAATCAGGAAATTGATCATGATTCTGTGATCATGGATTTGAACCCCAGCCACGAACAACGGCATCGACAGCGAGCTTACTATCTGGCAAACGTCACCATGATCGACGAGAAAGTTGGTGAGATCATGGATGCCCTTGAACGCAAAGGATATCTGGACAACTCAATCCTGATCTTTACCAGCGACCATGGTGATTGCCTGACCGATCACGGTCACAGCCAGAAATGGACCATGTATGAACAGATCACTCGGGTACCGATGATCGTATGGGCACCCGGCAAATTTGGAGATCCACGGTCGATCTCGGCGATGGTGCAACAAATGGATCTTGGGCCAACCATTCTGGAATGGGCAGGCATCACACCACCAGATGACTGGGAAGCCGAGTCACTTAACGCGGCTCTTGACCCCAAGACCACGGAAGATTTTGCGGGCCGTAAGTTTGTTTACTGTGAGCAGGTCAAAGACGCTGTACTGACGGGATGTGAATTCATGACGATGGTCCGCAGCAAAACGCACAAACTGGTTCATTTTCTGGACGAACCACATGGGCAGTTGTTCGACCTGCTCGCTGACCCCCACGAAGTGACCAACCTATGGGACGATCCTGCCAGCGAAACAATCAAGAACGAGTTGCTCAGCGAATTGCGTGAGTGGCGGATTCGAAGCGGGGTGCACACGAAAGATTGGTGCAGTGAATGGCGTTAGCAAGCCACGCAGAGACGTCAACTGCTCGATGAAACGTCGCCAGAGCTTCGATCATTCAACGCCCCCAGTTCCTCCCAGCCCGCCCTGCATACCCCGCATACCAAGTATGCGTATTTTCCCGCCTCGACATTCTGCAACGCGTAGAGCACACGCGGGTGGAACGCCGATCATGGGTGAACTTCTGCGTTGAACCCTCAAATGTGAACTTGGAAAACCCTGTTACCAGGTCTGAAAACTATTAGGTATGGAAAGCTGGAACAAAGCTCATCACCGGATTCTGGCTGAACTGCCTCCAAAGCGCTGACTCGCGTTCAAGTCTCTTGGCCGTCGGATGCCGGTGCCCCCTGCTGGGAGCCACCACGCTGCGGACATCGCCCGCACCATCCCACTGCCGCACCATCCCACTGCCGCACCATCCCACTGCCGCACCATCCCGCTGGCGACCGTACCCGCTGCCGACTGTACTAGGAGCCTCGCCGCAAGCTTCAAATGGACAGGCAGTGCACCGTGCAGAGATACCGGATTCCCGATACCGGATTCCCGATAATGGATGCTCCGCAGCAGAATGATGCGAACTGCAGATTTACCTGGGACGTGTATCCAGTAAGCGTGCAGGCTTAGTTCACATCTGCTTGCTACGATCGCCTTGGAAAGTAATGCATCAATCGCTGTCTGAACAGGAACGTTCAATTAGTTGCCGATGGCTGCCCTACCACAGTTAACACACCGACGCAGACAACGTACGATATGGGTCATGACGATTCAGCAGTGGGTGATCCCCACCGGCAAACCATCCCAATGGTGAAACGCCACGATCAAACCACCGGATCGCTGCAATCGCATACGTTGTTGACTCAGTTTCGCGTATACATTTGATACATTTTCGTTGACGTCGTTTCGAGGCACTTGGCGGCCCTGTCCAGGCATCCGCTGAAAGCGACCACCGAGAGCCCTTATTTGCAAGCATTTCATGGCGTTTGCGGCCAGACAGACTGACCGCCAAGCATTCAAAGCTGGATTTTCAAACCCGACCTTTCAACCCAATCGAAGCATCGTGTCCAAACACTCTTTACTGATTGTCGCTTTGTTGACTCTCTTGATCCCTGCTGTTGCGAGTGCCGCCGACCCCAAATCGGACAGCGGCAAAGTATCGGGCATCGACAAATCCCTGTTCAGCCCGGACATCACGCCGGGTGAAAATTTTTACTGGTATGCCAATCAGGAATGGTTGGACAAAACTGACATCCCGGGCGACAAATCGAATTATGGAATCTTTACGGTCCTCGATGACAAGACGCGTGCGGAGGTGCGAGCACTGATTGAGGAAGCTGCTGCATCAAACGCGGAGCCAGGCACTGCAGCACAAAAAGTTGGCGACCTGTACAAGTCGGTGCTCGACATGAAGGCTCGTAATGACGCTGGCATCAAGCCAATCCGCCCCCTGCTTCGTCGAATCAACAAGATTCAGTCGGTTGAGGAGCTGGCGACGACCCTTGGTTTCCTGATGAGGGCGGGTGTCTATGGTCCTTTCGCACCGTATATCAACGCCGACGCACGCAAAAGCGACCAGTACACGGTCTACGTCACCCAGTCCGGCTTGACGATGCCCGATCGCGACTACTACCTCGAAGATGACGATCGCTACAAGAAGCTTCGCTCGGAGTTGCTTGCGTACGTCGCCGACATGCTTGCTGCAACAGGCACCAAGAAGCCGGAG
>JAPOKD010000143.1 GCA_029977825.1 Planctomycetota bacterium
AGAGCAAGCACGTTCTGTGGATTCTGGTTAGCAAGTGCCAGCACATTTGTACCGGACTGAACCAGAATTTGGGCACGTGTCAAGTTTGCGGATTCCGCAGCGAAGTCGGCATCGCGGATCGAGCTTTCCGCCTCTTGCAAGTTGGCTGCGGTTTCATTCAAGCTGACAAGGTTACTTTCGAGAGTTGTTGACTGGAATGCACCGAGACGACCGCGAACAGAAGTCACTTTGTTGATAACTTCGTCGATCACATCAGCCGCTCCTCCAACATCATTCGTCAAGCTTTTTGCCTGACCACTCCCCAGCTCATAAAGCCGGCCAGAAGCTCCACCGAGCTGACCGGTACTCACGCTGGCGATTCCGATGCTGGCCTGTTGAGTACTCGTCACGTCCGCACCAAGCTGGAACGTAGCACCACCACCAGTAATATTGAATGAGAAGTTAGTTGAACTACCTGCATCAACGGTCAAGCTCAGGTCAAGGGTACTTGTATTGATGGAAAGCGTGTTGGCAACGCCATCAGCTTCAACACCGTTAACGGTTGCTGAGATATCCGTTCCAACTGAGCGAGCCGCGGACAAAGACGCTCCGAATGTTCCACCAGTTCCCTCACTGATGACGTCGATGTCTACCAAAGAGTCGTTACCGTAATCGGTGGAGGTGACCGTCAGGACGCCTGCCGCAACCGATGCAGAAACGCCAGTGCTGTCAGATACCAAACTGATCGCAGAAGCGATCTGGTCCTTTGAAGTCCCAGCGCTGAAATTGAAGGTCTCGGCTCCGCCCGATCCAGTCAGCTGAAAAACAAGGTCCGCATTGAGCACTTCGCCACCTGTTTTCCCGGTGGTCGGTGTCGTGGTAGGCTCAACGAATGCATCGCCACCGTTCGCCCCAACAACAGCACCAGTGAACGTTCCCTCTGTCGTAATCGCGGTGGCAACATCAGTGATGGTTGACGAGGCCGAATCGTAGGTGACCGTCAGCGTTCGTTGCGCCGCGTCATAAACAGCGGTCTCAGCTCCCCCACCATTGTCATCCACGAATGCTACCTGCACGTCGTTGAAATCGGAACCCGTACTCGCTGCAGTAATCGTGATACTATCAGTACCAGTGACGAATGTAGCATTGGCAGCAGCGGCAGTTGTGAAACCAGCGGCCGAAACAGTTGAGCTCGCTTGTGTAGCTGCCGCATCAACGACGACATCGACAGTTAATGAACCGCTGGTTCCAAGTTGCGCGCTCTGAATACTGGAATCAGCAACAGAAGCGACCGTGCCGACAGTGCTGGTGTAATCCAGCGATCCATCCAGAAGCTTGCGTCCCTGGAAGGTCGTCGATTGGGCAATTCGGTTGATCGCTTCGAGAGAGCTGTCGATCTGCAACTGGTTAGCAGCAATTTCTTCGCTACTCAGAGCACCAGTGTTGGCCGCCTCGACAACCAAGCCACGAACGTCGTTAAGGAGGCTGTTGATCTGTCCCATTGCGCTGTCGGCAGTGGTGATAATCTGTCCTGCTCGGCGGGTGTTGGTCACTGCCTTGTTCAAGCCAGTAATTTCGCTCCGCAGGGCCTCACTTGCGATCAAACCAGCAGGGTCATCCTTGCCGCTATTGATGCGAAGGCCCGTGCTGAGACGAGTCAAAGCCGAGTTCAAGTCACTATTGCTTGCCTGCAGACGGTTCTGAGCGACAAGCGACGGTACGTTTGTGTTAATTCTGGTCATTGGTTTTCCCTATGCGGCGAATCGTATTTATGTGATCCGGCCGCCAGGACCGGAAGAAAGAAGACGTCAGAGACCAACCGGACGACAGTTGAACACCCATCGACGACTTTTCATGTTGGTCAAACATGAGTCACGCGTAAGCAATTTGGGGGGAAAGAATTGAAGAAACGCAAGCGTTTAAGCTTACTTGCCTCCTACAGAAGGTCTGACCGTCACGACCGGAACGTTTTAGCTATTTGCTAAAGTCTAAATCTGCCGTTTACTCAGATTAAGGGAGTACATCTCTTAAACGGCGTGCCGCCCTCAACCACTTAGGATTGAGCGGCCGGCAATCTTCCCCAACTTGACGCCTACACAAGCAGCATAGCATCACCATAGCTATAAAAGCGGTACTCCTGCTCAATCGCCTTCTGGTAGGCCTCCAATGCCAGATCACGTGTTGCAAACGCACTGACCAGTACAAGCAGAGAACTGCGTGGCAGATGGAAATTGGTCATCAGCCCATCTACCGCCTGAAATTGAAACGGCGGTCGGATGAAAATATCAGTCTCACCCTGCCAGGCATCCAGCCCGTCGCCCGCTCTGGCGGCTGACTCCAAAACCCGCACAGTCGTCGTCCCCACTGCGATGCAGCGGCCGCCATTTTGCCGCCGCTGATTGATTGCATTGCAGGTGACTTCATCCAAACTGCCCCACTCTTCATGCATCTTGTGGTCGTCAAGCTGCTCCACTTGAATCGGCCGAAAAGTCCCAATTCCGACATGAAGGGTGACTTCTCCCAGGTACACTCCCTGTCGCTTGACGCGATCCAGCAAGGCGTCGGTAAAGTGCAAGCCCGCCGTGGGGGCTGCGACACTACCGCGGTGTTTTGCAAACACCGTCTGATAATGTTCAATATCAGCATCGACCATCTGTCCGTCCCTGATATACGGTGGTAACGGAATCCGACCGTAACGGTCCAGCCAATCGGCTGGTTCAGTGAGCTTCGTTTCGCCGCGACCCTGCAAAACAACGAAACCATCCGGCAACAGCGGCTTGACAAGCAGATTACCACCATCGGTCCTCGCCACCACTTCCAACTCCATCCCGTCTCGCGCATCACGATCCTGAACAGTAATTCGCTCTCCAGCTTTTAACTTGCCCCGCGTCTTGGTGAGCACCTCCCAGACACCTGTATCAGCGTCAGCCCGCAGGAACAGTCCCTGCCACCGTCCACCGGTCTGCTTGCGAAATCCAACCAGACGGGCTGGCACTACGCGGCTGTTATTGAACACAACAGCATCCCGGGCATCCAACACGTCAGGCAAATCCCTGACGTGCATATGGTCGATGCGCCCCGTCTTGCGGTCTACCAACATCAAACGGGAGTCACTTCTCGTCGCCAAGGGATCTTGGGCGATTAATTCGCGCGGAAGGTCATAGTCGTACTGCTCAATTTCGTTCATTCCGGCAGTTTAACTGGCAAGTGCCGCCTTCAGTAACCCACCCAAAATTTCGCAGGTCATTTTGATTTGGCTGGTGGAAAAAACATCACCGGGCAACTGAAAGAGAGGAGGCCCTGACTGCCTGACGCAGGAAAGATATCCCACAGGATATCAGTGTTTAATATGAAAGCCGCCCAAGGTTCCCAGAAGAGACCCTTCGGTCACCTCAACCGCTTCAATATGATCATTCATCTCTTCTTCGATTCTTCTCAGCAAATGCTTAAGAGCCGCCTCGCGGCCCTCAACATCCATCAGAACTGAACCGTCGGACTCATTTCGGACAAAGCCATTCAAGTTCAATCCCGCGCTTTGCCTCACCGCATTGAATCGAAACCCTACACCCTGGACACGACCCTCATAACGCACCACATACCTTTTCATTGCAATTTCCCCAGCCATTCAAGAACCGGACTACTGTGACCCTATTTCCCAAGGCAAGCTCGCAACTGGCTTGTCCGTCAGACCGTTATCTATTGAAGGATAGCACGCCACATCCCGCGTTCTACTGCCCATCAGGTGTCAGCCAACGATCGGGTTTCGCCGAGACAGACAAGCGGTCCGCAAACAGGGCATCGACCGCCTGGCGATAACGTCTGGAAAGATTCAGACTCAGCCTGCAGCAACTCCCTCAGTGGAACCGCCCTGCTCGGCATTGACGGGAGGTGTATTTGGTTTTTCAAGCCGTTCCACCACAACAAGACACATGTCATCGAATGGTGGCGCGTCACCAATATGATTACGAACGGCCGTAACAATCCGATCTTTCACAGCTTCGGCGTCTCCCCCTTCTGCGGTCAACTGCCGCACACGCTCGATGCCAAATAGCTGATCGTTGACATCCATAGCCTCATCGATCCCATCGGTATAGAGCACCGCAAGATCTCCCACATTCATTGGATACTCAACTGCCTCGTAATCCATCCCACTGTCGATCGCGATTGGCAACCCGGATTCTTCTTCTCCGGGTTCGCAAATTGCACCGTCTTCATTGGCACGAATGATGGGTGCCATATGCCCCGCATTTACGATCGTAATGCTGTCAGAAGCGGGATCGATGACCACCAGCAGGAAAGTAATGAACCTCTCCACCTGAAGTCGACTCATTCGATCATTAAGCTGCACGATCGCCTGCGCCACATCGGGTTCTCTAGCAAGGCAAAAACGCGTTTCCGCAGACAATTTTGCCATGAACATTGCTGCGGCAACTCCATGTCCAACCACGTCTGCAACAACGACACCAATTCGGCCATCCGCCATTTCGATGTAATCAAAGTAATCACCTCCAATGTGGTTGGCAGCCTGATAAAAACTGCTGACCCGGTAGCCGGTACCAACAGGTTCGCTATCGGGCAGGAATGCCTGCTGCACCTCTGTTGCCAGTTTGAGGTCCTGTTGAACCTCTTTCTGCTTCAATGCAGCCTCATGCATACGGGCATTATTGATCACGATCCCCGCCTGTGCGGCCACCCCGGAAAGAAGGTCGGTATCTTCTTCCATGAACTGCCCACCGCCCTGAGTAGAGTCAATTTGCAATGCCCCAAAGGCGTTGCCATCAGCATCTTTCAAGGGCGCGCAGATCATGGAGCGAATTGAAAAGTCCGCTATCGATTGACTGGAGTCAAAACGCTCATCATCAGACGCGTCAATTGATAGGATAGCCTCGCCTGAAGACATCACCTCGCGAATGATGGTGCGACTGATTCTGAGAGTCTCTGTTTCATCATGGGTTCCTCGTGTCTTCACCCAACGAGGCACGAGATCCCCGCCTTCCGTCAACATCACCACAAAACCACGGTCCGCTGATGGAAAGATATCAAACAGACTCTCAAGCACCTTGGGTAAGACCTCATCGACCGCGAGCACATTTCCAAGGTTGCGATTGATCTGCATCAATGCTTCGAGTTTCGCTTCCGGCGTTGCCGACATTTTCAAGCCGTCAGCTGAACTCCGGTACTCAACCTTTGCACTACCGCTGCCACTCAACTGAGCCGTTTCGTTCTCGTCATACATCATGACACCAAACTTGGTGCCGTTGCACGCCTCTGCTCCTTTGAATAAGTCAGGAACCTCTTCGCTCTCGACGCCGCTGTCGAATATGAATTCAATATCGCTGATTCGAATGCGATCTCCCTCTTTGAGCATCGCCGAACCCGATATCAGCTGGCCATTGAGAAATGTGCCATTTCGGCTCTGCATATCTTCCAAATAATGACCGCTGCCATCATTTATCACTTTGGCATGCATACGACTGACGGCGCCAGCATCCACCACGATGCCGCAATCCGGATGCCGACCAATGGTTGTTTCACCGCTAACGAGCTCAAACTTTGACTCGTCGCCACCACGTTCCCCATCACGACCAGTTGCTAAAAACGCCATAGTTGCATCCAAAAAATTCCTCGGAAATCACAACCGACAGTATAAGTGCCAATCTGTTTAACGACAACGAAGGAAGCCCCCCCCCATGGATAACACTTCTCAAAATTCAGTGTTGTGATGCGCCCGAATGCCCGCAAAATACAAAAAGTTCCCGCAACCCGATCCGTTACCACTGCAAACGTACTGCTACAAGCTTGGCTCCGCGGAACCAAGCCACAACATCCCAATCCAACCAGGCCGTCGCATCTTGAACTTTCTGAAACCGCTGATTCAAGAACGTCACCCCAGACCACTTTTCATGAGCATTTGAACATCGCTTACTCCAGCCACAACAACTTGCCATCCCTTCGGATACAGCGTGCCCCCCGCCCACCTCAATATGGAAGGCGTGATCCATGGCGGGTCTTTCTGAATGAAATACCAGCGAAGTCCTGTGGCTCAGCCCCAAACCAGTGTTGCCTGGCATGATCCAGATTCTGACAGCTACCCCTTCTTCGTTGTCTTCACAGGATTGCCTTTCTCCATGGCGGCCATCAACCCCAAGCCCGCAGCACGTCGCATCCTCAATCACATGAAACACTAAATCGCAGTTGAGGCTCAAAGACAGTTCCCAAACGACCCGAATCTTGCCACCAGCCACCATTTCAGTGCCATGGTCCAAACGCTGTCGGAGCACCCGAAGACCTTTGCAGGAACCGCATGGAAGTTCGCCCTCAGCGAGGGATCCCCCCAAATAGGACTGCGAGAACCCACTCTGAGTGTATTTATCCTCACAACCGTGCCAGAACTAATCCAAGCGGATGTTTGCGACCCCCCAAAGCAACGATTTCTTCCTCAAAAAGCCCCTAAAGAACTTTTTCGCCACGTTAGAGAGGAATTCAACCTAAACTTCAACAGGAAGACACGTCGGTTTCCCAGCTCGCTGATACTGGCTCTTGAGGAGAGGAAAGATGACTACTGATGGGCTACAAGAACGGCAAACCCAAGCAAAACTCCAGCGGACACCGCACCCTAATTCGCTCGCTCACCTGAGCGGATGTTCGAGCGTGGCTCTTTGGCTGGTAGTAGGAATCGTTGGAACTTACATCTTATACGGGGTGCTTGTATGGTTGACGTCGACGACCCCCATCTCTGCTCTTCGCTAGTTTCCTAGCCTGGTTATTCCGCCCTTCGCTAACACCGTCGTGAATTCTCTAAATCAATCCAGCCCCAACGCGTCACTGGTGCGTTGACGGCTGCTGGCATCAGGAATGCTGCTCTGCCTGATGCCTGTTCACGCCAAATTCGCGGAACCTTCGTAAACCAGTGCTACCAATGTTTTGAGCGTGCAGAGTCCCCATCCCCTCTAGACACCGCCTGATTCAAACTTTTTTTACCCAAATTTGGTCGGCCCAGTCGTGAGTGAGCCAGCCATCCACAGTAAACACCTCACGCACGACCAGCTCCGTTCCTGCCACTTCAACATAAAAGAAAGCCTGTTTTTCACCGTGAAAATGGCTGCTGTTATCGCCGTTGAAAGCATCGACGTCAGCATTCCGAAACGGTTGTCGTTTCGGAGTCCCATTCCAACCAAATATCTCACGCCGATGCGTGTGACCAAAAAAATTGGCGACGACATGAAACGGCCGGATCGTCTCATGGAACGCTTGAACATCCTGAGGGTGCCACTCCATGTGCAAGAATCTTTCTTCATCTTTGGCGTACGGAACAGAATATCGAGCAAGATCGATGTGCTGGGTGATCACGATGGGGCGTTCCGGATCACCCATCTGCTCCAAATCCTGCTTTAAAAAATCAAGACTTCCCATGGGATCATAACGACGCCGCTGCAGTTCTGGCCCCGTCTGTCCAACCACAATCCCCAGATTGATGAGGTGCAACTTTCCCCATTGCCATGAGTAGTGCAAACCATTTGCCGAAATATTCCTGATCCCTTCCCTGTTTTTGTTTCGTCGTTTGATTCCTTCAACAATCAAGGTATCTCCCTGTGGCCCATCGTGATTCCCATAGACCTCGAACACCGGATACATGAGAATCCCCTCGTTCCCATTAAGACCATAATCTGCTTCGAAGGCTGCAAATTCGGTTGCATACATGCGTGGATAAACTCCCCCTCGCTTATCAGCACTATCTACGAGATCTCCTCCATGAATGACACCAGCAAGCTTTGAAACTTTGCCTGACCCGGCATCAATTGGAATTTTTTCACCCGCCAGTCCATTCGGCGTCTCGACTAGCCGACGGCAAATCATTGCCGACCTCGGATCCATTGACTCGGGATTCTCTTTGTCTGCGAGGTAATGAGTGTCTGTGACAAAACAAAATGCGACATCAACCGGGACCGAGTCAGTCCCAAGGAACGATGGCAACTCCTCACCTCGCAGGCTGACAACACCTGTGGTCGCCCCAGCGGCCGAAAGCAGCAAACTGCGTCTCGCTATTTGATCCGTTTCACTACGGTACATGCCAACCCCTTCAACCATTTCGGAACGGAAACAACCCAACCTACGCCGCACACTTTGTCATCCAGCGTGCGAGGAACCACTACACCTGTCAAGCGTTCATTCGTTCCCCGAGTCCGCAAGCGCATCAGAAGGCCACCGCTCACTCACCCTCCGAATCCATTCCCGCGCGATCAACTCATGCCCCTGTGGCAACGGGTGTACACCATCCCAAATCCAGTGTTCTGGTGAAGCCTTGTCCATGGCATGGTCAAAAACCACTTGTGTCTGGACGTGCACCGCATCGAACTCACTGGCAAGCCCTTCAACCACAGGTATCAAGCGATCCACCTGACTCCGCCACGCTTTAAATGCGACCTGATCCTCGAGCCTCCCTGATGGCAAAACGAACGGATCCAACAAAACGATTCTAAGCTGTTGATTAGCAAGACGACTTTTCATCAATATGAAGCGGTAGTTCTCCTCCCATTGTTCCAGATCAACACCATTCAGATTGCGTCCAACATCATTGACACCCACAAGAATGCTGATCAGGTCAGGCTTCAAATCAATTGCGTCTTTCTGCCATCGCTTCCGTAAGTCAGCAACCTGGTGGCCACTGATACCACGATTGAAAAACTCAAACTTCTGGTCAGGCAACTCAACCCCCAACCGCGCCGCAATCAGATAAACGTAACTGTGTCCCAAATAATGATTCCGGTCTTCCTCATTCCTACCCCACTTCATATCCGTGATTGAATCACCTTGAAAAACAAGCCGGGTGCCGGGTGTCAATTGCGGAAGGCAGTAATCGTATCCTTGCGCTGCACTGGCTTTCTGTATCTTCTCTGAACTAGCCTCAGTTGCCAGTCCACGTTCACCAAATGCAGCCATTCCGGCGACAGCACCGCTTTGCAACCATCTGCGACGATTCACTCCCGACATTGACTTCCTTCCTTAAACACGTTTTTCACCAGACACAACCCAAGGAATCTCTTCCAGTCCTTTCCTGAGACAAAGCCGGCTACTGGCTCCCCACAAATCGCGTTCATGTCACGAACCATCTGTCCCGGATGGACCGGCCGAGCTATCCGCAAGGGAAGCCCCCCAGGCTTCCAAAAACTTTACGAACGCTTCCTCATCATACCCTTCGCCCAGCTCCAACTCCTCCATGTCCTTGGAATGCAGCAACTCACCAGCAGAAGACAACACATAGACAAAGGGATACGCATTGATTTCAGGATATTCCTTGAGGAACTCATCTGCGTATGCTGACTGTGATGCAACTTTCATAATCAAGAAGTGCTGGTCCAGCAGGTTCCGCACCTGTTGCCGATCCTTCATGAACTCAGCCAAACGCCCGCACCAATTACACCAATCACCTCCGACCTGCAGGAGAATGCGTTTCTGCTCAAGCTTCGCCCTGGCGATCGTTTTCACTAAATCTGCTGCTGGATCACGATCCACATCGTACGCCGCAACGGTGTAGAACCGTGGCGTCTGTAAATTCACGTTTGCCTCATGTTGCCCAACGCCAGAAATCCCCTCTGAAGGCTTGGTCCCAACTGAAGATCCCTCCAGTGTTTTCTTGTCCGCCCTGGTTTTATCAACACCACCGTCACCGCGACTCGCTGCTTCTGTCGGTTGGATATTCTGGTCGTTGTCAGATACCTCGGCGTTCTGCTTTGGTTCTCTGCAGCCGCCAAAACCAGCGAAAGCACTCACAAACCCCAAAGTCAACACCGCACACCTACAATTTTTTCGACCGACCACGCTATCACCCAAATTCAGAATCACCAACCACCACTCCAACTTCTCTCTTCCGCCTCAATAACTCAGAAACAATTACTACACGTCAACAACGTTCTGTAATCATTGCACCCACCAACAAGCGAAAATGAAGATTCCGTTTAACCTTTCACCGCTCGCTACACGCAAACTTTTCACAGCGAGCCATCGCCGCAAGACGTCGACGCCTCAAATCGGTTTCATCGTGAAAAGGCCTTCTCCATACCAGCGATCACCGCTACCGCCCCGCCTGCACCAACTACCTTCAGCGGAACGATTATACATCGACACACCGCGGTACAGCACCTCT
>JAPOKD010000003.1 GCA_029977825.1 Planctomycetota bacterium
ATTCCGCGGCGAATGTTCTGCTGTCGTTGATTGCGAACCAGAAAAGGAATCCGATGCCACGGGCCGACTCAACACAGCATTGCTGGTCGATAAGTCCTTGTCGGACGGTGTCCCCCCCGGTCCAGTTTCCGAACTACTCGCGATAGCGTATTGGCCTGTGGGTTCTTGGGCATCGTGCGCGCCCCGATTGGACTCTGCGAGGGTTACTCCAGAAGAGCCGGCTTCCATAGCAGCCTTGGGCAAACTGATCTCCTGATCAGCGTTATACTCGAGCCAATCACGACCATCTGCCAGCGAGGCATCGTCAGCGTCATCTTTGCCAGCCCGCCCGGTGTACAAAGCGGCAGCGACAACCACAAGAAGCAGGGCGACGACGATTCCATGTGAGCCAATGGAGTCCATCCAGGATCTTCCAGCCGGCCTGTCAGTCGGTGGCGGATTGGCCGTTCCCTTCGTTTCTGGCGATTGAATATTCCCACCATAACGCGAGATTGATTCGCGGTTGACGCCAGCGGACTTATCCGTTGCCGGCGTCGCTATACCACCCATAACGGCCGGCGGCGTGGGGAAACGTGGTTCATCATCGTCACCGCGGCCTGATTGTGTGGCATTCGCAGTTGGTTGAATCGTCGGCGTTGGCGCTGCAACCGCCCCATCATATCTGGCACTTGAAAATGGCATCTCGGCCACCTGTTGGCCGAAATTGTGTCTCTCGAGCGTTGATGCTGAGTCCGGAATTTCGGTTCTCTTCGCGTCAGTCGTCCGATCAGCACGCAAGTTAGGCAGCTGAAAAAGGGTTGGGGGCAACGCAACAGGAGGCCCGACTGGCTGGGCCGAGTCGATATTTCCCTCCTGAAATGGTGGTTTTTTCCCCTCATCTGGCCATTTTGGCGAGACGGTCATGCGATCTTCCTGAATGGGCGAGTATCTGAAGGTTCAAGGTCGAGAATTTCGGACATGAGCGACGACGCTACCGCCGAGCTCCCGAGACTCGAAAAGCACTTGTGCGATTTTTCTGCATCTGCGGAATAGCCAAACTGAGACGCTGAGGCAAGATTGAATCTGAATCTCTCCCAGTTCGGGTTGTGAATCGGGGGATTGGCAACGAAACTATCCACTACTTTCTTGACACTATTGCGTGAAACTGGCTCCCAGCATGCTCCAAGCCGATACCAAGTCCTCCCTTATCTCCGATCTGATTCGCGAACGAATCCTGCTTTTAGACGGTGCGATGGGCACCATGATTCAGCGTCTGAAGCTCGACGAGACTGCAGTCCGTGGAGAACGATTTGCTGAACACCACAAAGACTTGAAAAACTTCTCGGACATTCTTTGCCTGACGCACCCAGACAAGATCACAGGAATACATCACGCCTACTACGAGGCGGGCAGTGATATCGTCGAAACAAATTCTTTTGGGGCATCCCCTGTCGGAATGCAGGAATTTGATTTACCCGTCGAACTAGTTGATGAGATCAACCTTGCAGCCGTCAACTGCGCGCGAAAAGCGGCTGATGAGTGGACAGAGCGAACACCTGACAAACCTCGTTTTGTCGCAGGCTCAATTGGCCCGACAACCAAGCAAACGGCGATTAGCACAAATGTTGATGATCCTGCACATCGGGACACCACATTTGACGAAATGCGAGCCAGCTACCGGATGCAGGTGGATTCTCTTGTCAAAGCCGGGGTAGACATCCTTCTGCCCGAGACCGCCATCGATACTCTCAACCTGAAGGCATGCTTGTTCGCGATTCAGGATTTTTTCGATGCTGGTGGAAGAAAGATACCCGTCATGGTCAGCGGCACTTTTGATCAGGGCGGACGAACGTTTGTAAGTGGACAGAGCGTTGAAGCATTCGTGACCTCCCTTTCACACTTCCCAATGTTGTCGATTGGAATGAACTGTGCCCTCGGGCCGGATGTCATGCGTTCCCACATTGAGGAGATGTCCCAGTCGACTGCCATCCCCATCAGTTGCCACCCAAACGCCGGCCTCCCGAACGACATGGGTGAATTCGATCTCGGTCCAAAAGCCATGGCAGATATTGTTGGCGAGTATGCGGACAACGGATGGATCAATATTCTTGGCGGTTGTTGCGGAACAACGCCTGATCACATTCGGGCGATGGACGCTCGGATCCACGGTTTGCGACCGAAACAGGACACCGCAGGACCAGTATGGACACGTTTGTCAGGCCAATTACCGATGGTGATGCGGCCTGAAATTCCTTTCACGATGGTTGGTGAACGCACCAACGTCACCGGCAGTCGAAAATTTGCACGCTTGATTCGTGAAGAACTTTACGAAGAGGCGGTCGAGGTAGCACGCGAGCAGGTACAGAACGGTGCTACCATCATCGACATCAACTTCGACGACGCTCTTCTGGACGGAGCCGAAGCCATGACGCGGTTTCTGCGTCTGATTTCAGGTGACGATATCGTTGCAGCAGTCCCCGTCATGATCGACAGCAGCAAGTGGGAAGTCATTGAAGCTGGTTTGCAAAACACGCAAGGCAAAGCGATCGTCAACTCGATCTCGCTGAAAGACGGTGAGGCAACGTTTCTGGAACGTGCTCGTCTGGTCCGGCAGTATGGCGCCGCAGCAGTAGTAATGGCGTTTGACGAGGAAGGTCAGGCAGCGGACGAGGACAGCAAGGTGCGCATCTGCAAACGCGCCTACGATTTGCTGGTAAATGAGGTAAATTTCCCACCTGAAGACATTATCTTCGACCCCAATATCCTGACGGTAGCCACGGGCATTGAAGAGCACGACAACTATGCCGTCGACTTCATTAATGCAATTCGACGTATCAAGCAAGAATGCCCCAATGCCAAGACCAGCGGTGGTGTCAGCAATATCAGCTTCAGTTTCCGTGGAAACGACCGCGTGCGAGAAGCCATGCACAGCTCGTTCCTGTTTCATGCGGTCAAAGCCGGGCTGGACATGGGCATTGTGAATGCCGGCCAACTTGAGGTTTACGAAGAGATACCCAAGGAATTGCTGGAATGTGTCGAAGATGTCCTACTGAATCGGCGTCCTGACTCAACAGACCGACTACTAGAACTTTCTGAAACGGTGAGAGGGACCGGTAAGAAAAAGACTGGAGAAGACCTGACGTGGCGTGAGGCTCCAGTCGCAGAACGGATGCGACACGCATTGATCAAGGGCATCGATAAGTACATCGTTGAAGACACCGAGGAAGCGCGGCAACAATTCGATCGCTGTCTGCAGGTAATCGAGGGTCCTCTTATGGACGGCATGCAGATTGTTGGCGATCTATTCGGCGAAGGAAAGATGTTCCTTCCCCAAGTCGTCAAATCTGCGAGAGTAATGAAAAAAGCAGTCGCCTACCTTGAGCCCTTCATGGAAGAAGAGAAACGGATCGCGGGCATTGAATCCGACTCATCACGAGGCAAGTTTCTGATTGCTACTGTCAAGGGTGACGTCCATGACATTGGCAAAAACATTGTTGGTGTCGTTCTTCAATGCAACAACTATGAAGTCATCGACATGGGTGTCATGGTCTCAACAGATGCAATCATCGATGAAGCCGAGAAGCAGAATGTAGACATGATAGGGCTCAGTGGACTGATCACTCCAAGTCTTGATGAAATGGTACATGTTGCCAGAGAGATGAAACGCAAGAAACTGGAAATTCCATTGCTCGTTGGAGGCGCAACGACAAGCGCCAAACATACCGCTGTCAAGATTGCACCTGTTTACCCTGGCCCCATCATTCACGTGCTGGATGCCAGTCGCAGTGTAAATGTAGTCGAGAAACTGCTGAACAAAGAAACGCGTGGCAACTTCATTGAAACGAATGCGGAAGAACAGAGGAAGCTGGTTGCGGGCTATGAGGGTCGAAAACAGAAACTTGTCACCTACGCCGATGCACTGAAAAACCGCTTTGCAACCGACTGGGACAGCGTGAATATCGATAAGCCATGCTTCACTGGCACACAGGTCTTACATGATTTCCCGTTGTCAGAAATCAGAGAATATATCGACTGGTCGCCTTTCTTCATGACATGGGAATTGCGAGGCAAATTTCCCAAGATATTTGATGATCAAGTTGTCGGAGAACAAGCCAAAGAGCTCTACGCCGACGCTAATGCGATGCTTGATCAGATCATCGCTGATAAGTCACTCACTGCAAATGCCGCGTATGGTTTCTGGCCTGCTGCCAGCGATCAGGATGATATCATCCTATTCACCGACGAATCCCGAACCGAGGAATTGACCCGCTTTCACATGTTGCGACAGCAGTGGGAACGCCGAGGTCAAAAAGACTATCGGTCTCTTGCCGACTATGTCGCACCGGTAGATTGCGGCCGAGAAGATTACATAGGCGGTTTTGTGGTCACAACAGGCATTGGAGCAGACACTCTTGCCGATAAGTTCAAAGCAGATCTTGACGACTACAAAGCCATCATGGTCCAAGCTGTTGCCGATCGGCTTGCCGAGGCGTTTGCCGAGTTAATGCACGAGCGAGCAAGGAAGGAATGGGGATTCGGCGACGGAGAAGCCCTGGAAAAAGAGGATCTGATTGCTGAGAAGTACCGCGGCATTCGCCCTGCGGCTGGTTATCCTGCGTGTCCGGATCACACGGAAAAGAGGACTCTTTTCGACCTGCTGCAGGCGGAAAAGAATACCTCAGTCGAACTCACATCAAGTTTTGCAATGGCTCCCGGCGCAAGTGTCAGCGGCTTGTATTTTGGTCACCCAGGTGCGCGTTACTTTGCTGTCGATCGTGTCACACGAGACCAGATTGAGTGCTATGCAAAACGCAAAGGTATATCGATTGAAGAAGCTGAACGATGGTTGAGCCCAAACCTCGCCTATGATCCTGACTGACGCAACAAACAATTGTCTCCATCAACGCCACAGTGATGTAACCAGACAATCTCCAGCGTCTGACAGAAGGTTCGCAGGTGACGTGACTGGGCAACCACGAGAAAGTCTCCACACACGAACAAGATAGTGCAGGGCAGTGCAGTGCAGGGGAAAGTTGCTGCAAGTGCTCGTCACAGTTCTGCTGTCCTTCACAACGGCCAGCCAATTTGCACCTTATACAGGCAGTTGCGCTGTTTACCTTCAGTTGAGTGGTCTTTTGTTCGAGGTGTTTTCGTCTTCTTGCAGCGCATCGGATTTGCTCTCTATTCGCTTGGGAGTGCAACCCCATGTCGATACGCAAGACAAATCTCTGTTTTTAAGAAACTTCAGCGAACCTACAACCTGAATCAGGTGTCAAAGTTACGAGCGGTCAGCGATCGTAGCTGTTCCCCAACCACGGGCCCGCCGATTGGCCCCTTCTTTTCCATCATCAAACGATGGTCCTCTCAAGCTGCCCATCCTCTTCCGGACACGATCGCATGACTCATGCGGACTTCCGGAGCATCAGAGGGGTAGAGGGTCAGGGAAATGCCTGTTTCCGCCTCATTTTGGCGAGCAACGGTGACAAGATCAGTCTTCTCCCGGTCCAACATTGAACCAAATCGGCTATGTTTTCATTATGGATATATCAACAGAACTGGCCGATCGCGTGATGCGACTGGTCGTCTCAGCCGACTATCGGCCCAGCAAGCCCAAGCAAATTGCAAATACACTGAAGCTTGACCTCGATGAGTATCGAGAACTTCGTCGTGTCATCAAACAACTCGTTCTTGAAGGACGGCTGATTTACGGTTCCAACCATTTGGTGATCAGCGTGGGCGCGATTGGAGGCCCCGATGATTCACTGCGTGGAACATTTCGCAGGGCCATGGGTGGTGACTTTGGATTTGTGCGGCCCAACCATGCAGAAAATGACTCTGATGTGCCGGAGGACATCTTTATACCTGCCGGCTGCACAGCTGGGGCGATGGAGGGAGACCTTGTCAATGTTGAGGTCCGTCCAAGCCGGCGAGGCGGAAATGAAGGACGCGTGACAGAAGTTCTGCAACGCGCCCGCAGACAATTCACGGGCACTTTCAAAACGATTGAGGGCGAGGCGGCAGTCTTTCTTGATGGCACACACTACGAGGCCCCCATCAGCGTGGGTGACATTCGGGGTTTACCACTGAGCAACGACGACAAAGTCTTTGTCGAAATTGTCCATTACCCGGATGAGAGTGGTGTTGGTGGTGAAGCAGTAATTCTGGAACGTCTGGGAAGTAACAAGAACCCTGCCATCGACACACTATCGATTATTCGACAATACGCACTTCCGGATGCATTTCCAGAGAGCGTTCTGGACGCAGCAAGGCAGCAGGCAGATGCATTCAGCGATGAAGAAGTGCCGGCGGCACGCAAAGACTTGACAGACATGCTTACGATCACAATCGATCCATTCGACGCGCGTGATTTTGATGATGCAATTTCACTGCAGCGAGAAGATGGACGTTGGCGCCTCTGGGTGCACATCGCGGATGTAAGTCACTTTGTGCCCGCCGGCAGCCCGATCGACGAAGAGGCACGTAAACGTGCTACCAGCGTTTACCTTCCTGATCGTGTAATTCCAATGATCCCCGAGATCATCAGTAATCATCTCGCCAGCCTTCAGCCTGATCGCATGCGTTTGGTAAAAACGGTTGAGATCGAAATTCTGGATGACCTGACAGTCACACACACTGAAGTACATAACGGCGCTATCCACAGTGACTTGCGTTTGAATTACGAACAGGTCGATCAATTCCTTGCGAACCCTGAATCGCGGCTGGAAGCATGGGGAGCACCCATCTGCGACTTGCTAAAGGAAATGCACACTCTTGCAATGAAGATGCGAAAGGCAAGGTTCAAGGGAGGAGCTCTCTCAATGGACATGCCCGACATCAAACTGGATCTCGACAAGAATGGAAAAGTCCGTGGAGCCCATCGTGTTGAGCATACAGAAAGTCACCAGATCATTGAGGAGTTCATGCTGGCAGGAAATCAAGCGGTTTCCACATGGCTGGATGATCTGGGTCTGAATCATCTTCACCGAATCCACCCTCCACCAGATCGTCGCAAACTTCGCCAACTCTCCAATTTCGTGAAAGATCTGGGTATCGATTCCGGCACTGTTGAAAGTCGATTTGATATTCAAAAAATTCTCGACTCGGTCAACGACACACCACTGGAAGATGCCGTTAACTTTGCAGTGCTCAAGAGCATGAACAAGGCAATTTACGCTCCGCAACTTGAAGGGCACTACGCTCTGGACATGGAGCACTACTGCCACTTCACCAGCCCCATTCGAAGATACCCCGACCTGACCGTTCACCGTTTGGTACAGAAGATTCTGGACAAGAAATCGACGCCGGACGACCCATTCGCTTCCCTTGTAAAACTGGGGCACCACTGCAGCGACATGGAACGCAATGCTGCGGCGGCCGAGCGGGAACTTATCCAGCTGAAACTTCTGCACTTTCTCAACAAGCATGTGGGTGAAACCATGGAAGCAGTGATAAGCAGAGTCTTTGCGGACGGTATACATGCCCGCTGCGTCAAGTTACCCGTCGATGGATTCATTCCTATCACGACACTTCCCAACGACCAATATCGTTTTGAACGACGCGGGCAAATGATCAGCGGGTTCAGACAAGGGAACCGATTCCGTCTTGGCGATCTCTTGACCGTCAAAGTTTCGAAGGTTGATTTGCAAGACCGGCAACTTTATCTGAACGTCGTAAAAAATCATACGGTCCATGCTGAAACAGAATCCCATCAGCCCAAATCGACCAAACCCAAATACAAGTCCAAACGTCAGAAAGATCGAAGAGACAAGCGTAAAAAGAAGCGCAAACGCTAGCGAGAGCACGCGATTGGATACGTCCGAATCACGCTGTAGCCGTCAGGACCAGTCTTTCCAGACCACAACATTGGACCTCTGTGCCAGAACACAGTCCTAAGTCACTCAGCAGTCCGACCATAGACTAGACTTGAAGGCAGTGTGTCTCTTCATTCCGCAGGCGGTATCCAGATTGATGAGAAAATTCCTCGTCCTCATACTTCTGCTGCTGATCGCCGCCAAAACGGCTGCAGTTCTGCTGGGGGGACCTGCCCCCATTCAACGCGATGCCTTTGGTTACTGGAAACTGAGTGCATTGGTGATGCAGGGCGATCTGCTGATGCTGCAGGCCCCCATCGCTTATCGCACCCCGATCTACCCGTGGTTTCTCGCGATCCTGAGACTAATAAGCGGTACGCACTCCCTACAAGTCCTGGCTGTCATACAAGGACTGTTCTCTTTGGGTTCGTTAGTCATTGCAGCGTCAATCGCAGCGAGAATTACCAAACTGCCCAAAGCATTCGTGTTGACGCTGGTCCTGTCCCTGCCCATCGTTTCGAGTCTTACCTTTGATGCTGCAGTTCTCTCCGAGTCCATGTTCATCTTTCTATTCATGCTCAACCTTCTGGCAATTCTCGACTATGCCAAATACGGCACAGCTACACGTGCATCATGGGTTGGTTTTACATTTGCGATGACTCTACTGACACGTCCAATTGTAATTTTGATATGGATACCGCACCTCTTCTTTCTTTTGCTGATTCACCTTCGCAAGAACGGTCGGCTGCGCAGCCTGTCCATGAATCCAATCCCGTACCGAGTCCGAGGCTACCACCTTTTGCTTGCCGGCCTGATCGTAACTGCCTGCTCGGCCCCCTGGATGTTTCGCAACCAGCTACTATTTGGAAAACCATTCCTCACAGAATTTGTCGGCCGAAACATCTGGATTGTTACGTTTCGAGATGGCTCCGGTGCCGGACTGACACTGCCACTCAGCAGCAGCGCCGACCAGCTTCGTCAACGCCTCAACCAGGTTGATGCTGCAGATCAATGGCAAGACACATGGCAAGTATCAAATGCTCTCGTGCGCTCCGGACTTAATGATGCGACTGCTGATCAGCTGATGAAGACGGTTGCCCTGCAAACGGCCCAGCAAGACAAATCAGCCTTTGCTTACAAAGCATTTCGCAGAGTTATCAATTACTGGCGCTGCGCCGCCAGTGAACTTCCCTCACAGGGAAAATCCAATGGTCCTTTTTATGGTCAACAGACATGGGCTGTTTCCATCCCGGTCATCGAATTTGCTCTACAAAATCGTTTCAGCCAGTCGGTAAATCTGAATACCATGCTTCTCAGCGGGCTAGCGTTCTGCGTCATGCTGTTGATTGTGAATTATCCGACACGAGCATATGGAATCTGGATATTCACCATTCTGGCCTACTTTTCGCTGGTCACAGGCATACTCGAGATTCCGGATTATCGCTACCGAATCGTAGTTGAACCTGTCGTCGTCCTTTCTTTTGGTGCAGCTTTGGCAATACTGTTATCAAGGCTTCGAAAAACAGCAAAAGCCGTGAACTGAGTGTGAGTCAATGAACTGATTGCAAAAACATGCGTATAAGCCGACATCTTGTGCGTTGGGCAAACCGTCTAAGTCCTGACGCATACTACGATCCCCTTCAACTTTCCTTTCCAGCATTGAAGCTGATGACAGCATGACTGAACCGCCCGAGTTATCCGTTGTCATGCCTTGCTTGAATGAAGCAGACACCGTCGGCATCTGTGTTGAAAAGGCAGTGCGAGCCATGCAGGAACATGGTGTGAATGGTGAAGTTGTTCTTGCTGACAACGGCAGCAGCGATAATTCGAAGGAAATCGCAATATCCAGGGGCGCCAGGACGGTCGACGTCGCTGAACCGGGATACGGTGCTGCGTTGATGGGGGGGATTGAAGCAAGTCGTGGCAAGTACGTCATCATGGGGGACTGCGATGACAGCTATGACTTTCTCGAAATCCCAGCGTTCGTTGACCAGCTTCGGCAAGGATCTGATCTGGTACAAGGCTGTCGTCTTCCACGTGGTGGAGGCCAAGTACTCCCTGGTGCGATGCCGTTCCTGCACCGGTGGTTTGGGAACCCCGTTCTGTCATGGCTGGTGAGGCTGATGTTTCGGATCCCCATTCACGATGTTTACTGTGGCATGCGTGGATTCACTAGGAACCTTTACAACAGCCTCGATCTTCGATCTCCCGGGATGGAGTTCGCTACAGAAATGATTATCAAGAGCGGCCTACACAACGCAAAGATGGCTCAAGTGCCAATAACTCTGCACCCTGACGGACGTCAGGAACATGGCCCGCACCTGAGAACCTTCCGTGATGGCTGGAGAACACTGAGACTGTTCCTTGTATTCAGTCCGAAGTGGACTTTTTTTCAGCCTGGTTTATTACTGATCCTGATCGGGTTGATCGGTTACGCACTCGCGCTGCCACAGATTCGCATTTTCAATGCAGCCTTGGATGTGCATACACTTTTGATCGCAAGCCTCGCGATCCTGTTAGGCTGGCAGTGCATTCTGCTGGCTACTCTTGCGCAGATTTTTGCAGCTCGCGAAGGAATGATGCCTGCTTTACCGAAACTGGAAAAGATAACCGTGGAACATGGCATCGGGTTTGGGTTGATCATGTCCCTGATTGGTATCACGTTGATCGCCATGGTAATTTTCACGTGGTGGCAGGGCGATTTCGGAAAATTGGATTACCCACAAACGATGCGACTGGTTGTTCCTGGGGTCACCCTGATTGCTGTCGGTTTTCAGACCGCGATGGCATCCTTGATGGCAGGAGTACTGCGGATGCAACGGCGTAACCATCACGTCTAGTACTACCCACGCCCAAGTCGAATCCACCAACGCTGCACAATCATTCCCAGCGTCTCTTTACCAGCAAATCGCTTGATTTTGATACCGATACCTTTTCATCACAGGCACCATGAACACTTTCGCCACTGACCACGACGACACAACAGTGATCGAAAGACATATTCATTCAGGTGCTGTTTGCTGCGATCCAGCTTGGGAAGAAGCATACAAACGTTTTGAAAGTCCAGAGGAGGAGATTGAAAAATTCATCAAAAGGCTCCGTTTGATGGGTTTTGAAAACCGACCACGCGATATCCGGGTTGCTGAGTTATTTTGTGGGAGAGGCGGAGGTCTGGTCGCTCTGACAAGACTCGGTTTCACGAACATTGAAGGAGTCGACCTCTCTGAAACGCTACTGCTTCAGAACCAAACGGGGGCTACGCTTCACCTGGCTGACTGTCGGGACTTACCTTTTGAAGATGCCAGCGTAGACGCAGTGATCATTCATGGCGGTTTGCATCACCTGCCCACATTACCTGAGGATCTGGATCAGGTTCTAAGCGAGATTCACCGCGTATTGTGTGATGAGGGAACCTTTCACGCTGTTGAACCCTGGTTGACGCCATTCCTTCGTTTCGTTCATGCAGTGATTGAAGTTCCAGCGGTTCGAAAGTTCTACGCAAAAGGTGACGCACTTGCTGTGATGATCCAACATGAGCGAGAGACTTACGAACAGTGGTTAAACCAACCTGCTGCAATCCGTAAGTTACTTGGTAAGTACTTTAAATCCGGAATGAATCGTACGGCTTGGGGAAAAATAATTTACACCGGGGTAAAGGACAAGTTTGCGAGTGAAATCCCAGCGTCTTGACCACATTGCCGAAATTGTCAGACTTCACTGCAACGAAACAAATGGCAGGCTAAAAGCCTCTGCAACTGCAGCATTAGTCGCTTGGTGTTCATGAATATTGATCGCATCAACAAGCGGCTGACAATCAATCAGGGCCTTATCAAGTCCAAGATCTGCCAAACGCGTAATCCAGCTCAGAGTCGCATTGCATAATGCAAATGTGCTGGTGCGTCCCACTGCCCCCGGCATATTGGCAACACAATAATGCACAACCTCATCAATGACATACGTGGGATCACTATGCGTGGTGGGCCGACTGGTTTCAACGCATCCGCCCTGGTCGACAGCAACATCGATCACAACGCTTCCCGCTTTCATCAGGCTGAGGTCCTCGGCGCGGACCAACTGCGGAGCCTTTGCACCAGGAATCAACACCGATCCGATGACCAAGTCTGCCCTGCGTAATTGTTCAAGGATGTTATGCCGATCGCTATATAGTGTATTGACGTTGGCTGGCATCACATCATCCAGATAACGTAGACGGTCCAAATCAACATCCAGTATTGCGACATCCGCTTGAAAACCTGCGGCAATACGTGCCGCATTTGCACCAACCACACCCCCACCCAGAATCGTGATGTGTGCTGGCGCAACACCGGGCACGCCCCCCAATAAGATCCCGCGGCCCATTTGAGGACGTTCAAGATATTTGGCCCCCTCTTGAATGCTCATCCGACCGGCCACTTCACTCATCGGAGTCAGCAGGGGCAATCGTCCCTGGGAATCCTTGAGTGTCTCGTAAGCGAGGCAGGTAGCACCCGAGTCAATCATCGCCTCGGTCAATTCACGACTGGCTGCAAAATGGAAGTAGGTGAACAGCAACTGTCCCTGACGCAGGAGACCGAACTCTGAAGCCTGAGGCTCCTTGACCTTGATAACCAGGTCGGCACGGCTGAAAAGTTCTTCTGCACTGTGGACCAACGAAGCTCCAGCTCGAAGGTAATCATGATCTGCGATACCCGAACCTAGACCTGCACCGGCTTGAACCAAAACCTGATGCCCTCGACCAACTAGGTCTTCCACACCAAAGGGTAACATGGAGACACGGTACTCATCCGTTTTAACTTCTGTTGGCACACCGACAATCATTTATCTCACCATTCAATTTGAGTACTTATCGTTCTCGATCATCAACGGATCCAGTCAATCAGCAACAATCTGAAAAAGGCCGTGCTTCGCTGGCCAAATTCTCCAACATTTCCTCTAACTGCGTTTTCAGCTGGAACATCAACGGATCAACATCAGCACGAGGTGCTTTTTCAGCTGGAACAGTGATCGGTTCACCAATTTGAATCACTGCTCGCAGGGTGACACCACAGTCAGCTTTTCCGAGGATCGATTCCTCAATACGCTGAATAGTCTCCACAATTCTTGTGTCTGTGACTTGATCAGCATCAAGATAGGAGTCTGGATAGGAGATAATCTCCTGAACCATGTCCACCGCCACCACATCTTGCCGAAAATGGATTTTCAAAGCCTCATCTACATCCTCGCGAAAAAACTGTGATGCTATTTCAGCTCGAATAGCTCTCACTCGCTCTCGTGTAGTTTCCTGGCCAGACACAAGCCCCAACCTGTTTTCAATGCGTTGCAGAATGCTTGCGATTAACGCATCACGCCTTTGGTTCAGTGTGCCCACTCCCGGTTCTCCAAGATACTGCACTTCTCGCAATGCAAATGCACCTTTGACAAGTCTTCTCGTCCGCTGCAGGATTGAAAAATCAGGCGGTGCCTGCCAACCAAAACCTTTCTCCAATGCCAACAGTCGTTCCTGTGCCCAAGGGCAGATATCGTCCGTGCAAAGATACTTGATCCCAACCGGATGGATCACAACTTTGCCGTTCGATTGTTTCTTACGTCGTCGCGCTGCCGATCTTGCGATGAATGACACCCCATCAAGAAGTGGTTTCAAAACATCATTGCTTCTGTTAGTCGTTCCTTCGGGGAATAAAATCAATGGTCTTTCAGCTGTTGCCAAAATCGTCATTGCGGTATCAAGAGCTTGGCGGTCAACCCCTTCCCGGTTAATGCTGAATCCCCCCATTTTCTGTATGGCGAATCCATCAAACTTTCCTTGATTGAATAAGTGCCATGAGGCCATCGCGAAGACATTTGCCTTCAGCAGGCGGGCAGGCCAGCCCAGCACGAGCGGATCGGCGTAGCGGCAGTGATTTGGCGCCAGCAAAATTCCATCACCGCGATCCAAAGACTCTTTGAGGTGCTCGAGTCCGCGGCATTCCCACGAAACGACGCCCTCTTTGCGTCTTAGATACAAGTCAACGAGGCGCAGTTTTTGAGTAAAGAATGGCCAAAGCGAGCCACGATGTGGCGGCACAAACTCATAGGTCCGGTCAAAAACAACAGTCATTGGTGATTCGCCCGATTTCTACGCCTGCCACGGGACATTTCATCACCCGAAGACACCACCCGCCAGGAAACCGATAAACAACGATACCAAAATGCATGCGATCAGTAAGGCCACCGCCAGCATGGGATCGATTCCCCTCGAGCGTCCACCCGAGCTACGTCCGCTAATACTGCTGACACTCTTCGAAGTGCTACCGTGCTGAGAATCGGCAATGCCGACATCAGATGCACCCGATTTGGAAACTGGTCGTACTTTATCTGGCTTGGCTTGCTTCTCGCCTACCTGCGAATTCGGTCGATAACCGGACTCGGACTGAAGATCGAGAAAACTTCCACCCACAAGATCAGGACGCGGCTTCACGTCGACCAGCCGGCCACTATCACTGGTACTCAGCCCCTTCTTTCGGACGAGCGCCGATCGATTATTTGCCAGAGTGTCGTCATTCTTGTTGCTGATGGTATCGCCATAACGCGACGAAGAGTCATCGTCGTCGAGCGAAATGGAAGAGGATTCATCAGTATCAAACTCGGGCATGTCCCCCAACCCAGCAGTCACCTTGGTGCCTTTGGGTACCTTACTGGTGAATTTTTCAAGGACCTCTGCAACATCCGCAGCAGACTGGTACCGGTAACGGGGATCCTTCTGGATCATCTTGACGCAAATCCCCTCCAACTCGCCCGGGCAGTCGGGCCGCAATTGTCGGATTGCCGTCGGCATTTCGGTTTGATGCTTTGCTATTCTCTGTGCCAGAGTTCCGTCGCTGAATGGCGGTTTGCCTGTCAACAGAAAGTACATAGTGCAACCCAGACCATAGATATCAGCTCGATGATCAACCTCGTGACTGTTCAAGGCCTGTTCTGGCGCAAGGTAATCTGCCGTGCCAAGAACATTCTCGTTGTTCGCTACTGTCAATGACTCATCATCCGTTGCAGTGACGAGGGCAAGTCCCATGTCAAGCAAGCGAACCACACCATCAACATCAATCAACAAGTTGGCGGGCTTAACGTCACGGTGAATCACACCCTTATTGTGAGCATGCGCCAATCCTCGAGCACCCTGCGCGATCAGGTCAGCCGCTGTCGACGGATCAACAGCACCATCCCGCTTCACCAACTGCTGTAAATCCAGACCATCGACATATTCCATCACGATGTAATGCACATCGTCTTCATTGTCGATGTCGTAAGCCAAAACAATATTTGGATGGTTGAGTGAAGCAATCGCTTTGGCTTCAAGCATAAAGCGAGCCAGATAGGTTGCATCATTCACTCGACTTTTGGGCAACACTTTGATGGCACGCTTGTCGCCCATCTTTGTGTGCTCAGCCAGATACACACTGCTCATACCGCCGGTGCCAATATGGCCCAACAGTTTGTATTTGCCGAGAAAGAAACCCTTGTACTTTCCGGCAAGCAACTTCTCTACATGCCACTCGGTCAGCAGCTCTTCTCTGACGAAAAGCGCAGCAAGCTTTCTCGGACTCGAAGGGAGTCCGCCATCAAACTTTTTGCGTACCTTTCCTACAAGGCGATCCGAGGCTTTCGCATCGACAATGCCGCTCTTGGCAACCATCTGTAGGAAGCGTTCTGATGTCAGCTTTTGCGTCATGGACAGCCAGCCGTGACCCCATGGAGTTCGGTGTATCGAAGTGAGAAGATAACAGGTTTCGTTAAGCTGGTTAAGCGACGAGACATGAACTTACGTGACTTTCATAGAGACACGCGAAGATCCGATATCTTATCCGCAGAACTTTATCGTCCGTGTTGAACTCTAAGTCTACCACAGGTCCGGTGCGACGATATTTCCTCTTCTGAAGCTTAGTCAGCCCTCCTCAGACGACGGATATACCGGTTAGCATCAGAAAAGCAGGCGTTGCCCCGCCCCATGCTTTGCCTCAATTGAGTCCTCGACCTTTCCCGTTGCTCCCAAAACCGCAGTATTTCCTTGCAAAATCAGCCAAACCAGACAGTCTCGCTTGGACTCATGACAAAATACTGGACTCCTGGAAGTGTCAAAACCCGCTTGGGCAAAACGATCGGCATGGCCCCTGCTGCAGATCTACACCAACTTTTTGTCTCGAAGTTATGTGACACTCTGTCCACTGCAGCAGATCAACGGTATCTGTGCATCACACCGAATGAACATCTCTCAAGCGTACGGTTGGCACTTGAAAACTGGCAGTTATCCGAAAAATGGCAAGTAGTATTGCAGGAACCGGGAGACCTGGGGGCAAAAATGAGCGGTTGGTTCCGGCGTGTCCTTGGAGCCAGCGGAACTGACACTGCTATCCTCATAGGAGGGGATTGCCCACTTTTGTGCAAAGAGGACATTACGCAAGCGGTTGATCGCCTAAGTCAATTTGACGTGGTTCTCGGCCCCGCACGGGATGGTGGCTATTATCTAATTGGAATCACCGGACCGTGGCGTCCCGAGTTGGAAGCGATCTTTGATCAGATACCCTGGAGTACCGATCAGGTGCTCTCAATCACACGCCGGAAGCTAGCGACAGCTGATCAAGCTGTGTCAGAACTCGAGCCCCGTGAAGACATCGATACCGAAAGGGAACTTATCCACCTGCTGCAGTCCCAGACGCAAGAACAACAAATGACGAGCCAGCACGAAGATTTCTTTTTGGCCGTCAACTCCATCCTCGAAAGCTCAGCATTATCTGACTGGAGGGACCGATGAGTAAATCCATTACTGTCGTCGGTGCAGGTGCGATCGGTCTTAGTACAGCATGGGAGCTCTCTCAACGAGGTTTCGATGTTACGGTTATCGACAAAAGCGTCACCGGCAGAGGAACGTCCTGGGCAGGCGCTGGCATTTTGCCACCAGCGAATCTGGAAAACTCATTTGACCCAATCGACCGTTTACGTGGTCTCAGCCACCAACTATTCCCGGAATGGGCAGAGAAGCTGAAGACTGACACGGGGATCGATCCGGGTCTCCAACGTTGTGGTGGTCTTTATCTGGCCGAAACTGTTGGTGAAATTGCGGCCATGTCGGGGATGACCGAATATTGGCAGGAGATGGAGATTGAATGCAAGCAGCTGACGCCAGACGAAATCCTCGACCAAGAAGCGGCATTGGCGGACTGGTGGCACAAGACGGACAATGCCGCTGTATGGCATGTGCCCGATGAATATCAGTTGCGACCGCCAAGTTACCTTGCTGCTTTAAAAACGGCCTGCGAAAAACTGGACGTGACTTTTATTGAAAACACCGATGTGACGGATATCCGGTGTCGGGGCGGAAGAGCTGAAATCCAGCACACAGGTCATTGGCATTCAGGTGATGACAGGATTGTTCTTACAACCGGTGTTTGGACAGGCCAAATTGCATCATCGCTGAAACTGGAATTAAGCATTGTGCCGGTCCGTGGTCAAATTTTGCTGCTCAAAACATCGAGGCCCCTGATTCGGAACATCATCAATATGGGGCAAAGGTACGTTCTTGCCCGCGAAGATGGCCACACATTGATTGGCTCGAACGAAGAAGAAGTGGGCTTCGAACTGGGAACAACAGGCACCGTGTTGAATTCTCTCATGGATTTTGCAACCCGCTTGCTGCCAGATTTGAAATCAGCCGAGCATGTCAAATCCTGGTCTGGTTTGCGTCCAATGACATTCGACGGATTTCCGATGATTGGCCCTGTAACGGACGTCGAGAATCTTTATGTTGCCGCAGGTCACTACCGCAGTGGCTTGCACCTGTCAGCGGGCACTGCCGTACTGATCGCGGATATGCTGAGTGAGGTAACACCCCAAATTCCGATCGAAGCTTTTCAGATTCGAAAACAACCAGGCAACCCGACCACTCGATCCTTCACTACAAAATGAACAACCCTCCCAAACCTGACATGGATATGACACTAGATCCTCCCGGATCCATTGCAATTGTAGGAGCTGGCACGCATGGCATCGAAGCTGGTCTTTACGGCCGCTTTCTCGGCTACGATGTAACGGTTCTTGAGCGTGGTTCGATCGGGAACAACATGCTTAATGACAGCGATGCAGATTTGGTTGTTTTACCTGATCAATGCCTTTCGCCCCTCGCACTGTCTGCGGTAGCGACTCAGCATGCCGCCGAACATCCCGAAAGTGGACCGCTAGTACATCCAGCGACAGTTTCAGCATGGATTGAAGAAGGATTGATTCCCTTGTCAGAATCAGACTTGTTGCGTGGCCGCGTCAAAACGGATCACCTAGTCACCAGCATTGATACTGTTCCGATTGAGCCCGAGGACGAGTCAGAGGCTTCCTCCGATTATCCTGCAGATTTCCTCATTCACTTTACTGATTCGGACGGAGCAGAGTCCAATCTGAGAGTTGAGGCTGTCTTGATTGCCACGGGCAGCCAATGCGACATTGAATTCATGTTTCCTCTGCCATGTCCATACCTTCATCGTATTGAATCCACCTCACCTCACGACGCTGCCGGGCTCATTGGCGGTCGACGCCAAATTGTAGAAATCTACTCCCAGTTGGCAGGTCGGCAAGATCTGGATTTGTACCGTCCGCCACGAGTATGAATCCTGACGGTTATATGGATCATGTCAGCTGTGTTTATCAGGTCACGCCGGTAAGCCAGGGATTCTTTTCAGCCTGCCGCGACGATGCCTCCAATGTGTCCTAGCATTACGTGACGCAGGTCGAATCAGTCCACTTGGCTTTCCTACCCGCGTCTGCGTATCCGCCTTTTGGGACTGTCGTTCCTGCTTTAGGGCATTCACGCGACTCGGGGGTAACTTCATGATCAAACTGACTCGACTGGATGGCGAACCATTCGTCCTTAATGCGGACTTGATTCGTTACATCGAACGCCGGCCTGACACCTTTATAACGCTCATCAGCGGTGAGCGAATTGTTGTAGGCGAGACCATGGAAGTGGTGATAGAGCGTGCTGTGCAGTACCAGCAGCAGAAGCACTTCATGCCCATGCCAACCGCAAGCTTTACAACAGCCACGGTGCCTACGCCCGCCACGAACTGATCATCACAGACACCAAACATGGATATTGCCAGTATCGTCGGCTTGCTTTTAGCGGTCGGCCTCATCATCGCCTCCATCATGCTGGGAGAAGCTCCCTTCACTGCCTTCTTGGATCTTCCTTCCATGTTGGTTGTGTTTGGTGGTGCTGTGGCCGCAGCCATGATCTGCTTTCCACTGCACAGCATGCTGAAAGCCCCGATGATCGCGCTCAA
The DNA here is from genome assembly GCA_029977825.1 of Planctomycetota bacterium. Lineage (GTDB taxonomy): Bacteria > Planctomycetota > Planctomycetia > Pirellulales > Pirellulaceae > Rubripirellula. Next base: position 19,091 of record JAPOKD010000003.1, read on the forward strand.
GGTGCTGATGAACAAAAACGAGGATCGAATTGGTTTGATCAACCAGATCGTTGAGCTCGCTGAAACAGCCCGCCGTGATGGACTTCTGGCCTTGGAATCGAAAGTACTGGAAATTGACAATCCACTTGTAAAGACCGGTATACAAATGGCCGTTGACGGCAGCACTCCGGATGTTGTTGAAGAAGTTCTGAGAACAGAAATCGAGGCGATTGCCAGTCGCCACCGTGAAGGCAAAAGCATGATGGATCAGTTGGGAAGATTCGCACCTGCCTACGGAATGATCGGAACACTGATTGGACTGATCATGATGCTGCAGGACATGAGCGATCCCTCTGGAATTGGCAAAGGAATGGCTGTTGCGCTGATCACCACCTTGTACGGCGCGATCATTGCCAATGTGTTCTTCAGCCCGTTTGCCGAAAAACTGGGTCTGATGAGCCGTAACGAAATGGTCAGTTTCGAAATTGCGGTGCGCGGTGTGATGGCCATTCAATCTGGTGAAAGCCCTCGTGCGATCGATCAGAAACTAAGAACGTTTCTACCCCCGAAACAGCGTGATCTGGAGTAGGCCATGAACGACGAACCAGAAGAAATGGGAATTCCCGAATGGGTCGTCACTTTTGGTGACATGATGAGTCTGTTGCTGACTTTCTTCATCATGCTTGTTTCGCTGAGTGAGATCAAAGACGACGAGACATATCAGAAACTGGTGGATTCTGTTCAACGCGAGTTCGGCTATTCACGTTCTTCGGAGTCTCTTTCACCGGGTAAAAAACGACCTCGCAAAACAGAGTTCACACCGCTGGCAACCACCGGTCGGGCCAAACGCAAGGACACGACCAAAGGTGGAATTCCTGTCAAAGCTCCATCTGGCGAAGAGCCCCGAGTACGCATTGTGCGTCCTGGCCAATTAACGGCCGTAGGCTCGGTGATTTTCTTCAAGATCGGAAAAGCATCACTCACCCCAGCGGCACGAAGCGAGATCAAGCAACTCGCAGACAAACTGCGGGGAAAACCCCAGAAAATTGAAATTCGCGGTCATGTGTCACCCGTTTACGCTAATCGCGTTGACGACACCAAACTAACCATACAGCTGGGCTTTGAGCGTGCACTGAATGTACGACAGGCTTTGGTCAACGAAGAAGGCATCAATCCCGCAAGGTGCCGTGTCGCATCCGTTGGAGACAACGAGCCAGTGGACACCTCGGCATCTGGTGATTCGAGCATTCCAAACCCGAGGGTCGAAGTATTCATGCTTAGTGAATCTTTCGCAGATCCAAACGAACGTGATTCCCAAAGAACACCTGCCACAGCCAATGAGGCAACAAAGGAGAAAAGTAATGGCTGAGAACGAGCAAAAAACAGAAGATACCACTCCTGTCGCCAGTGGTCTGGGTGGCCGCGGCATGATCATCGCATTCGTTTCCGTCGTCGTTCTGATGGAAACAGCAATGTTCTTCTTTTTCATTCCAAGTGCTGATGAAGTCAGTGCCTTGGCCGAGGAGCGTTTGGTCGCATCGATTCAAAAGGGTGAAAACGATGCCGAAAAGAAAATCAAAGACGAAAATCAGATCAAAGAATGTACGATCGGAAAGTTTGGCGAGACCTTCAGCCCTCAGGACACCGAGCTTACCTACCGGGTTGAAATAGAGGTCTATGGTCTGGTGAAAGAAAAGCACGCAGATGACTTCCAAACCGAATTCGAAGAAAAAGAGGGGCGTCTGAGGACAGCAATTCGCCAAAAAATCCGCAATAGTGACCTCGAAGAGCTAAGCAAGAACAATTTGGGCTTGCTAGAACGACGCATTTTGACGGAATGTAACCATCTACTGAAAGACGATCTGTTGATGGGCGTTGGATTTACCAGCTATCAACTCATCGAACAGTGATCCCATCTCGCAGCCTGAGTCCGTGAAACAGGCGCGGGAAACATTCTGGCATCAATTCCAGTCCATGGAAGGACGACGCTGTGGCTGATCCAAACGACGAATCGACGCAAGCTGATGCAACCGATGAAGTTGCTGCCCAAGAAATCACAGCCACCCAGAGTGATGGTGATGCTGTCTCCAATGATTCAGCAAAAGATGGCAATGACGTGCAGACGGCAGACATCGAAAAATTGCTTGATCAGGCAACAGAGTCTCTTGAAAAGGCAACCGGTGAAACAGCTTCGGGTGAAGCCGCGCCTGCCCCATTCGATCTCAATGATCTCTCACCAACAGTAGAAACTTCGGAACGACAACCCATCGATTTGCTTGGGGAAGTCGAAATGGACCTCCGAATTGAATTGGGGCGAACCCAAATGTGTCTCGATGAAGTCCTCCAGCTACGAGGCGGATCGGTTGTTGCACTCGACAAATTAGCGGGAGATCCTGTGGACGTTTTCGTCAACGGCCGACTGATCGCGCGCGGAGAAGTATTGGTCATGAACGACAATTTCTGTATACGAGTGACAGAACTGGTGGGCGCTTAGGCTCACATGCCAGCGTTTTAGAAAATCATCAGGTTGCATCACCACCTTGCGGAAAAACGGTTATGAAGAAGTTGCTTTACCCTGCCTTGGCCGCAATTTTATGCGTTAGCATCTCTGCGGGCCACGCTTCAGGTCAGGAAGGTGCCAACCTGATCCGCAAGCCAGGTATCGCAAAGCCGGTCGCCGCAGATTCGATGCGTGTCCCGTTAACACACCGCATACCGTCAGCGCAAACACCTCAGAACAGACTTGTAGAAAATACTTCGACGATCGGATCGGAGCAATCTGCAGCAAATGCCTTTCCCAGCCTGATACCAACTGCAGGTCCCAGTGACGGATCCAACCTGGAAAGAAAACCACAGTCGGGATCCACCAGTCCCCTGATTACCGTCAGTTCCAGCTTGGCAGTTGTACTTGGCTTATTTGCAGCCTTGATCTGGGCCACCCGTAAGTTTGGCACGCGAGGAGGAGGTAACAAGAACATTCCCAAGGAGGTCTTCCAGACACTGGGGACTACCTCTATCGACCCGCGTACGCAAGTTTCACTACTACGATGTGGGCAACGAATTCTAGTCATTGCGCGCACTAACAATGGTGTGCATCCGCTGGGAGAAATCACTGATAAAGATGAGGTAAGCCATCTGATTGCCACTTGCACTGGTGACTCGAAGCAGGACTTCCATCGTGCGTTGGCATCCATTGAGTCGGAGCCCGCTGAATCTGGCTACATCGGCAGTCAAGCTGAAGCAGCAAACGCTCGCTCACGTGGTCGGTTGTTCGCGAGTGTTTGAGCGACACAGTAGCTAAGACCATGAACGCGTCAGATCCCCATCAGGCCTTCCTACGACTTGGGTAACATTCCCAGACGCCTCAGCCAATTTTGACACAGTCCGGGCCACTGCGATGCGCCAGACAACTGTCGAGCCAAACCCACGCCGTGTCTTCCCTCGGGAAAAACATGAAACTCTGATGGTACGCGGTTTCTTTGCAATGCCAGGTAATAGTGCAAGCTGTTCTCGACCGGTACGACCTTATCCTCAGCAGTGTGGAAAATAAAAGTAGGAGGCGTATCTTTCGTCACCCTGCGTTCATTTGACAATTCCTCAATTAATTCCGGATCAGGATTTTTACCAATGAGGTTCTGCTGGCTTCCGCGGTGGGTATACGGTTTATCAAAGGCAATGACCGGATAACACAGAATTGAAAAATCCGGCCGTGATGAAACTCTTGCTATGGGATCGTCGGATGCCGAATCAGCCGCCAGGAAATGCGTCGATACGGTTGAACACAAATGTCCACCGGCTGAGAAACCGATTACACCCAAACGCTCAGGATCAATATTCAATTCTTTCGCCCTTGCTCTTAATGTTTGGATCGCACGCTGAGCATCCTGCATTGGCCTTGGATGCCCATAGCCTTTTCCATTGTTGCCCTTACCGCGAAGGCGATAAGTGCAGATAGCAGACTGGATTCCCATCGCTGCGAACCAATCAGCAAACTCATACCCCTCATGTCCCATGGCATGTCCGTGGTACCCCCCCCCGGGCAAGATCACAACGGCAGCCGTGGGAAGCTCCGATGCAACCTGGGTGATGATCAGTTGCGGAACATCTCCATCTTTCTCACCGCCCGCGCCCGGTGCCCCACCGGGCCACAACAATTCGGTTTTGCGGCTAGCTGCTCCAGAATTTGCATCCTGCGCCCACGCGGGCAAGACAATCAGAATTGCCAGTGGCAGGAAAACGAAACTGGCTAAGGACCTTCGGATCATCACAAACAACCTCTCGAGAGTATCAAACAGCAATTTGGTGCCTGCTGAATTTTAGACAAAAAGCCAGCCGCATGGTGCAGACCAGTTGTTTGGCCGGCGTTTTTCAATGCAACGCTCGACTGCGGCTGGTTTACGGACTTAACTGCTGGTGCCTCGACAGATTCGATGACCCGCGAAATACCCTAGCTGCTGGATCTGATGTTGTCCCACCTGCCAAAAACGCTGCAAAAAGCTTAGGCTGGATTCCTGCTCCGCATCGCAAGAGGTTGCAAAGCACATGTCACCATGGATTTAAGTCGTCTTGTCAAGCTCCGTGTTCAACACTGAAACCAATGCTCGCACCACTGGCCAAAAGGTGGGCTGGAAGCTGTCTCTGTGGCGTGCCATTTTGAGCACAGCATTGGGCGAACGCCTCGTTTATCGTGGCGATTTTGCCTTGGGCACGCTGATGCGTTTCCTGCCCATCGTGACTCAAATATTTCTTTGGTACGCAATTTTCGACTCCATTGAAGCGACCCGCGGGGGCAATCTTGAAACCACTGAGATTCGTGGATTCCATTTCACTGACATCGTTGCGTACTACCTGCTCACAATGGTCGCGAGAGCATTTTCCAGCATGCCCGGCCTGGCTTCGGGCATCGCCCGCGAAATTAGAGACGGAGAAATCAAACGATACCTGATTCAGCCAATTGACCTGATCAGCTTTCTCCTGCTCACGCGGATCGCGCACAAATTGGCCTACTACGCCATTGCGATTCTTCCCTTTGCCCTCGTGTTTTTTCTGTGCCGCAACTACTTCGCCTCCGGTTGGCCCTCATGGCATGTGCTGGTTGCCTTCGCTGGCTCACTTGTCATGGGATTTCTGATTGGTTTTTTTCTTGAAGCAGCGATTGGCATGATCGGATTCTGGTTCCTCGAAGTTTCGTCGCTTCTCTTTGTGTACATGCTGTTCAGTTTTTTTCTATCAGGACATATGTTTCCGTTGACCATGCTGCCGGACAACGTGGCAGCATTCGTGAATTTCCTGCCGTTAAAATATCTAGCTTATTTTCCCGCGGCTATTTTTCTCGGAAAGATACCTGAAGATGAACTGCCAATGGAACTTGCCATAGAAGCTTGCTGGCTGACCTTTTTCATCATCGTCTGCCGGATTGCATATTCCCGTGGTGTGCAACGCTACAGCGGTTTCGGGGGTTGAAGATGCAACAGGAGTCAGGATCTGACCGAAAAAAGTACTGGAAGGTTTTTTTGACGTTTGCGCGCAATAGCCTTGTTCGGGACATGACGTTCCGCACGAACTTTGTGCTGCAATGTGTCAGTAGCCTCGGCTGGACATTGATGAACGTTGGTTTCTATCTCATCATCTTCCAATACACCACTTCGATCGGCGCTGACAGTGGTTGGGACCGCGACAAGTTCTTTCTGTTCATTGCAACAACATGGTTCATAAACAGTCTGGTCCAAGCCTTCTTCATGCCTAATGCGGAAGAGTTCAGTGAGTTGATCCGCACCGGAGGCCTCGATTTTGCTCTCCTAAAACCAATAGACACTCAATTCCTGATCTCTTTCCGGCGAGTTGACTGGAGCGCGTTATCCAACTTTGCCGCAGGACTCATCATTGCCCTGGTCGCTTTGTACTCTCTCGCAACCCGACAGAATGATCCAATGACACCAAGTATTCTGTCCATCGTACTTTACATCTTTTTCGTAGGCTGTGGTGTTGCCATCATGTACTCCTTGATGATCTGCTTGAGTGCTACCAGTATCTGGTTGGGTAGAAATCAAACGTTGTACAACTTCTGGTTTTATATCACCAACTTCAGTCGCTATCCGATGGAAATATACGATCGTGGCTGGGGCAGACCACTGTACGGATTTTTCACGTTCATCATCCCTGTCCTGTTAGTTGTGAATATTCCGGCGCGTATTCTTGCCAGACCAATCAGCCCCCAAACATCGGAAGATCAACTGCTGATTGCATGGGGCATTGCAGCAACACTACTAAGTCTTTGGATCAGCCGCTGGGTATTCAAACGCGCGCTACTCAGCTACCGGAGCGCAAGCTCGTGATTGGCTGCTGACCTGACGATCTGACTGCGAGCAGCGCATCTTCCCGGCCAGCTCAAGCGATAATTCAGCTGACTTGCTACGTAGACTGAAGCGCGTGCATCAGTCACTTACTGTTGGAGTTTTTCCATTTCAAGACTGCAGGTGGCGACTCAATTCCTGCGGAGTTGACTGTAAAAACGCGGTATTCACGATTCTTCGCCCCCAAATCTTTCCGGTCAATCAATTGCATGATGGCAAGAGGCTGACTCGGAGTGCCAGAGTAGTTCATCACTTGAAACAGGGGTCGACCATAGCGAGACACTGGCTCCTCAGGCAGTCGGGCAATCGTTTCACCATTTCGCTCGATTCGAAATCCACCAATTCCACTTTCAAAATCAGCCTCTGCTTTCCAACTAAGCACGATACTGTCGCCATCTTTACGCGCAGACAATGAGTCAGGCGGCATCGGCGGAGACAAATCTGGCACACTTCCTAGCCGTAAAAACGCGGACCAACGAGATGCAAACAACTCATCAGGCAACCATGAAGCATCGTTTTTTTCATCCGGATAGTCGTCTGATGAAAAAACTTCACCCGACTCCAATCCAAACCATGAACGCGACATATCAATCGGCCGCAATTCCGACGAGTTCGAAATGTCATCTGATAGCCGGAGACTCAAACAGCTATCAAAAAATGGAATCGCAAGATAACGCGAATCGCCACACTCATGGCCTGTGCGTGGATCAGGCGCGATACCGAACGGCGCACCTGAACGCCGATACGCAGTCTTCATCGCGTGCAAACCATCCCATGCACGATGAAATCTTTCGTGAGTACGTTCTTTGGCACCGGGGCACGCCATCACCGGCACTTGATAAACGCCCGGTCTCAGTTCTGGTGCGACCACATCACCTTGATTCCAGTAACCAAATGCCGTGCCTGATTGCAGCCAAATCCCAACAATGCGTTCTGGATACATTGTTTGCATCAAACTTGCCCAGAATCCTCCACCAGAGTGTCCCCACAGGCACCATGGCACCTGATTCAGTTCGTCATGTCCCGTCTGTTCAGCAAATTGGCTCAGTGCTTGCAGGAATCGCTCAGCTGAGCCGTTTCTTGGATCACACCACTGACGACAGCCACTACCAACTCTTCCCTCATAGGACGAACCAAGTAACGCGCAGTCCCATTTTTTCGCCAGTGCTCGCCAGTGCAAATCACAGACTGCCGTCAGCCCGGCGTTGGACGCGCCTGGACCACAGCCATGTTGATGCACAATCACTCCCCGAATCTGATCAACGCCTGATGGCAACCAGAGATCATAATCCACAAACAGATCCAACTCTCCAGACATGCTCGAAGCGGGAAAATAACAACGATATACATCACGGTACTCCGGCTTCGAAGCGTCCTGATGACGCAACACACGGGCAGCAATCTGCTTGCTGATATCTGCTGAGATTTTCTCAGCTTCGGCTAGTGGCAAGCCAGGCTTCATCCCCGGGCGATCGTGTCCCACATGACTTAACCAGGCTGCGTGCATGATTTTTTGCCGCCGATCAACCAGGGTTTGCAGAGACTCATCTGATTCAATCTGGTCGGGTAAACCCCAAGCTTTCAGCACGGCAGCGGCGAGCACGGTGTGTCCCTGATGGTTCAAGTGAACGCCATCAGGAGACATGGTGAACAGTGGATTTATCTTTCGTTTCGCCGTGACGTATTTTGAAACCGCTGAATGAAGGTCAATCACTCCTTCCACTTGGTCTTTTTGTTTCAGAACCCACTGGGCATAACGCGACATGACAGAATCGTAACCGTCGTAAATCGCCTTCCATGAGTACTGTTTTTCACCTTTCGGCAAGAGCTTGCCTTGCTGCTTCAGCGGCAAAGAATCAAAAGCCGGCGGGGTCATCAGGAACAGCTTTGCATCAACAGCTTTCACTTTGGAAATAATCTGCTGAATGCCCGCCTGGTAGGCCGCGAAGCGTTCCTGGGAAAAGGGGTAGTAAATCCCATCATTCATTCCATAACACGCGACCACAAGATCCGGTTGCGTCTTCTTCAAAGCGGCGTCGATTCTTGAGTGGACATTAGGTCTGGGAAACGGATGTTCCGGCTCCGACAGACCACTGCATGTCTCACTTGGTAGCCCCAGATTGATCAAGGTGCCCTCGTAACCTCGAAGACGCAATTGCGTTTCGACCAGAGAAATGTAGTCTCCAGCATGAGTGATTGAGTCACCGAGAAAGAGAATGCGTTTCGCTCCTGCGGGTAATACTTCCTCGGCAGAGGAGTCTGGTACCGATGCACAAAACGCCAATACAAGTCCAAGCATTCCGAAAATGCGATGGGCAATCCTGATTTCAACGAACATTTTTCTTCCTCGCGAGCGACAACACGCGTTTCCATCGTTTTTAAAAATCAATACGACTTATGCACCGATACCAGCCAACCACAACAGCAAGCCAATGATTAAGGCACACACGATGCATGAAATCACAAAACCTGCCACATCCATTTTCGTCGGATGAACGAATTCCCAGTCAGAATTCGGAAACAGCTTGCGACTTATAGTTGAAGAAGGATCCTGATAGGCAGCTTCCAAGGCTTTGACATCGGCTTTCGGATCAGACTGCACAGGAGTCTTCATTTTCGCAAAGTATCTGTTCAGGACAGCCTCACTTCCGCGTGGTGTGACGAGGCTCAGGAAGAATAGAACCGCAAATGGGAGCAGCAACCGGATCGGTAACCGAAGTGTCTCGAGTGTTGCCTTGTTGGCATTCGAAAGATCAATCCCCATCAGACCATAAAGAAGGAAATCAATTTTCAGGGATCCCTCGCCTCTCTGCTTCCCAACCCACCGTTCAGTCTTCACGAGCATGCCAGCCTCTTTGGTCTCACTCACCAACTCCTTTGAAAGTGAATCGACCGGAACGAGTTTTGTCCAGTAAATCGGTTGCCCCCCGCTCTTGATGACAACTTCAATTGGCTCGCCCACGTTTGCAACAGGTGGTTCTGGGCCTAAGCCAGCAAGTTGATTTTTCAGATCACTTCTGACATCTTCATTCGAGCTGTTGGCTATCTGATCCTCCAATTCGCTACCTGCAGCGACCCATGCCTCATGCCTCGCGATATCAGATTCCGTAGCCGGCCGCTCGAGTGTTTTTGTCACCAGATTTGTTGTGGTCGCCAGATTCTGGTTTGTGCTCAAGTCGACCAATTTCGGCACCACGACGGGTAGGACAAAAAACAACATCAATGATGTAGCAATCGTTGCCCAGACAGCGAAGCGATTGACTCGCCGCCAGTACATCCCCAACCAGAACGGTGCTGCAAACAGGATGGGCAGTTCAATAGCCATTTTGAATTGACCAAAAACATCGGCATAAGTCAGCGAGATGAACGCCGCGCCAACAATGATGATCAGGCCAGTCAATCTGCCAACTTGGACATATTTTTTTTCGTCGGCATTTGCGTTGATGTATGGCGCATAAACGTTGCGAACCACCAAAGCAGAAGTCACGATCATGTAGGTATCCGCCGAGCTCATCATGGCTGCCAGCAAACAGGCCAACATCAAACCCACCAATCCCAGGTTCATTGGGCCTAGAATCTCGCGTGCCGCAACTCCCCAGACCCGGTCCGGATCGGCAGCGATTTCCGCACTCCCCGCCAAAAGTGCAAGCGCAATCAATGCAGTCAACGCCCAACCCACAGTACACAATCGTTTCAGAAAGTTACCAACAACCAATCCGATACGCGCTTCTTTCTCCGTCTTGGCAGATCCACCTCCCGTGGCAATGAAGTGGGGTTGCACCACCACTCCGACAATACTGATCAAGGACAGGGAGATGATGAATGGCAACGGAAATTCACCGCTGCTCGGTCCTGAGAACAAGCTGAAACAATCCGCAGATACGCGTTCATGCATGATGCGGAACCCATCCATCAAACCCTGCTCACCGGGCCCACCAAACGTTTCCGCGATCGACCACAGACCGTACGGAATCAACAAAACTGACAGGATGATAATGAACAGACCCTGAATGAGATCTGTCCAATAGGCTGCAGCCAATCCGCCCAGAACACCATACAGAATGACAACGCCAGCGATCACAGGAATCAGGGTGTACTTCAAGTCATAGCCGAACAGTCCCACCTCAACACCCAGTAAGGGTGCTGAAAATTTTGCGACAGCCGAGAACATCGTCGACAGATAAAACATGTAGAAGACGATGGCAAACAGCGTGTATGCAACTCCCATCGAGCGTGATTCATAGCGTTCGACAAACCAGTCACCCAACGTCAGATGCCGCATCCGGCGGTACCAGACTGCAGTGATCCAATAAACCGGAGTCACAAAAAGCCACATCAAGGCTGACCAGACACCGCTCAGTCCACTCGTCCACGCAGTCTTGCCAACCATCACCGGTTCATGGGCTCCTGTGCCGGCGCCAAATGCCGCGAAGGTCTGCAGCAGCTTTCCAAAGCCACGCCCACCCATGAAATAGTCCTCCTGGTCCTTCACCCGTTTCATGGCCCAAAAGCCGATGGCGATCATTCCCAGGAAATACAGAACCAAGACGATGTAATCGATCAGTTGCATAGCGAATCTGTTGGCTGGACCCCGGCGAAAGGGGCGAGAGGGGGATAAGGGGAAAGGTAAAACACGGCGTATTTTAGTAGCAAATGGTCCGCGGATGCGGCATTGCAGCAGATTTAACGGCGTGACACGCCGTGTTTCAGGGCCTCAGACGATTAAAAACCTCCGGCTCAGACGGCTTTGAAGCGTCAGCGGTTGTAGGAACGGTTGCTCCCCACTAACAATTACGCATGCCAACCCAACCCAGCCGCCATCGTTTTTCTGAATATCGTCAAACCGTCCGTGACCGTAATGCGAGCGGTCAGCGACCGCAAAGTCACGGCCACAGCGAGCGAAATCCCAAGAAACTTGGTGAAAGAGACCGAAGATTCTGGGAACTGTTTTCACAGTTCCTAGCACTCACCGCGAAACACCGCGGACAGATTTTTACAGCACTAGCTTTGTTGACAATCGGGATTGGGCTGCGTCTGATCCCTCCTTTGGGTACCAAGCTTGCGATTGACTCAGCGTTAACAACGCCTCCCAAACAATTGCCGACCTGGTTGCAGGTACTGCCACTGCCCACCGATCCCATGAATCTGCTGCTGACGATTGCAGGACTCGTTGTAGTCGTCACTGTGATTTCCACTATCGTTCATCTTTTCAGTCGATGGATCGCAACCAAGGCCGTTAACCAAACTCAGGTTAACATTCGACGCCGCGTCTTCGAACATGCAGTCAAATTGCCATTGAATAATGTCTACGACATGAAGAGTGGAGGTGTGGCCAGCCTGATACGTGAAGATGCGGGAGGAGTCGCTGATCTCATTTTCAGCATGCTTTACAATCCTTGGCGGGCCATCATTCAATTTGTTGGCAGTCTGGTCATCTTGATGCTTGTGGACTGGAAACTGATGGTTGGTGGTTTACTACTGCTACCCATTGTCTGGGTAACCCACCGCACCTGGATCAATCGCATTCGTCCACTCTATCGCGACATTCGGAAACAACGCCAGCGGATTGATGGCAACGCGACCGAAACTTTCAGCGGTATTCGAGTGGTTCGGACTTTTTCTCAAAGCCGAAATGAATCATCCCGCTTTGTGCGTGAAGGTGACTTCCTGGTGCGACAACAACTTTTTACTTGGTGGTGGACTCGGATTATCGAGACGATTTGGGAAGTCGTCGTGCCTCTGGCATCGACTGGTTTATTGCTTTATGGCGGTTACCAGATCATCTACAACGAATTGACACTTGGTGATCTGATGATGTTTCTGGTTTACCTCACCATGCTCCTGGATCCGCTGGCGACCATCGCGGCAAGTGCGGTCTCGTTCCAGAACAATCTTGCTGGACTTGATCGCGTGCTGGATGTTTTAGAAATCGAGGACGAACTGGAAACCCATCCCGACGCAATAGCCCTTCGTCGTGAGAATGTGGGAGGTGCGGTGTCGATACGTGATGTGTCTTTTTCGTATCCTGAATCTGACACCATGGTGCTGCAGGACATAAACCTGGAAGTCCAAGCAGGAGAAACGGTAGCATTGGTGGGCCGTAGTGGGGCTGGCAAGACCACCATGACCAACCTGATCGCCAGATTCTACGATGCCAATTCGGGTAGCATCTGCCTGGATGGCCGAGATCTTCGAGATATCAAACTGAACAACTATCGCAGTTTACTGGGCATTGTCGAACAGGATGTCTTTCTCTTTGATGGCACCATCCGTGAGAACATTGCCTACGCCAAACGCAACACCGATGATTCACAGATCATCGAAGCAGCCAAGGCTGCCGCTGCTGATGAGTTCATCGAGCAATTACCCGATGGCTACGATTCGATCATCGGCGAACGCGGTGTGAAATTATCCGGAGGACAGAGGCAACGCATCGCAATTGCACGAGCGATTCTCGCCGATCCGAAGATCCTGATACTGGATGAAGCCACCAGCAATCTGGATAGCGAGAGTGAGCGACTCATTCAGAACAGTTTGGCTGATCTGTTGCAGGATAGAACTGCGTTCGTCATCGCTCATCGCCTCAGCACGATTTCCGGAGCTGACAAAATTGTCGTACTGGAAGATGGACGTGTCGTTGAAGTTGGCAGTCACGAACAACTGCTGAATGACGGCGGCAGGTACCGAGACATGGTCATGTTGCAGATGAGCGACTCGGCCAAGGATGCAACGGAGAATCAATAGACAGCTGGCACCTACCTTCGACTGAAACACAATAAAATAAATCCGGGAACGCCTGCTACAATACCGGTACGCTCAAAATGCTGTCCGCTTGAAACTCAATTTCGTTTCCCTGCTCACAACGAAAGCATATGAAGTATCTCTTACTTGTGTTGCTGCTTACAATTTCCAGTCAGTTCCACTCGGCAAGAATGCATGCCGGTGACGCAGACTGGCCGCAATGGCGAGGTCCAAATCGCGATGGCCATTCCCCTGCAAAAAATCTGCTAAGAACTTGGCCTGAGCAGGGGCCAAAGATCAAATGGAGCTTCGCTGATGCCGGAATCGGCTACTCTACAATCACAGTTGTGGATGACTGCGTTTACACACTGGGTTCCAACGATAACGTCTGTTTTGCACTGTGCCTGAATCTCCAAAATGGCTCATTGAAGTGGAAAACCGACTTCAGCAGGGCAGGTAACCGCGAAGATTACAATCAAGGCTGGGGAGGCGGTCCCAGAAGCACACCCACCGTAAATCAAAATCAGGTTTTCGTACTCAGCGACATCGGGGTGTTGGCATCACTCGACAAAGAAACGGGCAACATCCAGTGGAAGACAGACATCACCAAAGACCATGGCGGCAGAATTCCGACTTGGGGCTATAGCGAATCACCCTTGGTTGATGGCAACCGTGTTGTCGTAACTCCTGGCGGCGAAAATTTCTTGCTAGCCGTTGATCGGTTCACTGGTAAAAAGGTTTGGCACAGTCGAGGATACGAGGAGGGGGCCCAATACGTTTCTGTCATGAAAGGTAAGGTTGGAAACACCAATTTCTACATCTCCGCCAGTAAGGCGGGGCTGGTAGCTTTCGACACCGAGAGAGGCGAACGCTTGTTTTCTGATGCTGCAACTGGTAACCCAACTGCTGTCATTCCAACTCCCATTCTTCATCTGCAACAGATCTACCACAGCAGTGGTTATCGGGCTGGTAATGCACTGATAAACCTTGCCGAAACAGGGAAGGGCAGTGTGACTGCGGATCCGGTCTACCATTTGACCGGCAAAACGATGGAGAATCACCATGGTGGGGTAGTGCTCGTGAACGGGACCATCTACGGCTTCAGCAAAGCCAATGGTGGTGTTTGGATGGCTCAGGATCTCCAAAGTGGCGAGATACTGTGGGAGGAAAAAATACGCCCCAACAAAAGTGGTTCCATCTGCTACGCCGATGAGCGTCTTTATTGTTACAACGACAAAGACGGCACGGTTTTTCTAGTCGAGCCGAGCCGTTCTGGATGGCAGCAAAGGGGACTTCTGAAGCTCCCCAAGCAGACAGAAATATCACGCGAGAAAGGCGCCATCTGGGCCCATCCCGTCGTCGCTGATCAGACCTTGATCATCCGCGACCAGGATTTGATTTATGCCTACGATCTTGTCCGATAGCCTGCCAGGCGAGAGGCGAGCTGATCGCGACTGACGCATCAAAATGCCAGACGGAGGTCGCCACATTCGATTATGAGACTGGCTCAAACCGTTGCATGCAGCAGCAACCTTGATACCAGCGGCGGGCCTATGATCCTAGCGTTGGTAAATAGGCAGATAACCCTTGTCCAACTGCAGCATGATCAAATTACAGGCTGTCACATAAACAGGATGCATTGAGCCTTGGGATCCCCAGAAGCCATCAGGACTCTGCTGTCCGACGATCTTATCGTAAAGTCGATCCCTGAAAGGTTTCCAAAGTTCATCACCCTGGCGGTAAACCACCTGACTGTAATAGAGATAAGTATAGTGCCAATGCCCAAAGGACCGTCCGCCTAGATCGTGTAACGATTTCTTGGCGTACTCCAACATATCGGGAACATGCTCGCTATCGTAGTCACCCGCGTTGTAGAGCGCTGCAAGCGCGGCAGCCGTAATCGCAGGTCTACTGGATCCTCTCTGTTTACTGCTGTAACTGATGCCTCCATCAGGGTTCTTGCAGCCATAGATATATTCTTTTGCGTTCTCGATCACTTTGCCGCTGACGGGAATCCCAGCGTTACGGCATCCGCGGAGTCCCTGCACCTGAGTGATCGTCGTTGATCCCTCATCGAAATTGTTTCCCTGTGCGGCGGAAACATATCCCCAACCGCCAGCTTCAGTTTGTGCGTTGCCGCTGAACTGAACCGCTCGCGTCAACACATCGACCAGTTCTTCTCGTCGATCTATCAGCCCCTCCTCACCGAGCACTTGAGACATCAGCAACATGGCGAAGCCGTGACCGTATGTGTAACGCATGTCTGTCTGCGGGTCACCAATCAAACCATTGGGTCGACTCTTGCTGATGAGGTAATCCGTCGCTCGCCCAATTTGCTTCGCGTAAGGTCCTTGCGTGGTCGTACTGCCGCTAGCGATCAGGGCAGTCGCTGCAAGCGATGCCATCGCGGTAGGATAGTTACTCGTGTTCCACTTCCCTCGTGCAGATTGCGTCCGACTCAGCCACCGCAGACCTTTTTCGATTGATTCCTCCCATGCAACCTTGGAGTCAGCGGCATTCACGGAGCCCACGATCCCGCTGGTTGCCGTTAAGACTGCCGCGTTGCGAAGCCAATCTCGGCGTGTCTGACTATATTTCATGACCATGTTCTCATCTTGTCACGCATATCAAATTCGGAGTGTTTTCACCGCGTTGAACGAATTCACCGCCTATCCGATCCACTCATCAGCTTATTGTACTGGGTGGTGTCAACGTAATGGGACTTTAAATTGTTCGGATAGTGTGATGTAAACCTCGTCGCTGCTGGCATTTAGGGCAAAAGAACGTACTGCGTTGGGCCTGCACGATCCGCCTGATCCGGCCTTTTTTGCAACGGATGCACGATTGATCAACCCGGTCATAAACGCGGTGATAATTCTGATAACCGCCTTCACCATTGAGTGCATTCCGGTAAGTTCCGTCGCTGAGAGTACTTCCCTCATGCTCAATTGCTTCCTGCAGAAC
>JAPOKD010000882.1 GCA_029977825.1 Planctomycetota bacterium
GAATACGATTCACGTTGCTCGAATCATTTGACGTCGGGGGGGATTTCAATTCCACAAGTCACGAAGAGCCTTTTCGCTTTGTTCTCAGTCTCTCCAAGCTGTGCGAGGCGTTTCTGGTTGATCATTTGCAGAACATTTCGAGCTGCAGCATCGTCCAGCATCGCGTTTGCCCTTCCATACGCAACTTGGATCCCACGCCACCCAAGCGCTTCCATCGGTCGCTGCAATCGCTCCAACAATTCGATCAAAACGCTGATTTTCCTCACATCACGTTGGGCATTGCTGGCCATGTCATTACCGAGACTGATGGTCTGCTCAATCAAGTCAGCCCTGTCAATCGCCATCTTCGCCTGCTCAGCTTTCCCAAGCTGCTTCAATGCCTCGCCTAGTATTCTGTAGGCTTGATAATCCGTTTGATCTCGCAGCACCGCCCGCCCCAAACTCTCTGCAGCTGTCGAGAAATCTGCCTGCTGTAACTGGTACGCCCCCAACGCGAACCAATAGTCCGAATACTGGCGAACACCCGCAGGAGCACTCTTGATCCACTTCGTCAGCTGCTCAAATTCTTCCAACAATGCCAGCAATCGACCCTGCAATGCATACTCTGCCGGACCGAGAACAACCGAAGATTCACTAGCAGCCTGCTGCAAGATTTCAGCAGCCATACCAAGCTGCCTCATACTGATTGCGTGTCTCGCAGTTCCTTCCAGACCGATGGGTTCAAACGCATCAGTCGCTGCGTCACCAGGCAGGGCGCAGGACAGCGACAGCAACGACCTCAGATCCATTTCTTCGACGTTACCGACACGACAAAGACGTTTCAACAACTTACTCGCTTCAACACGACGTCCTTGACGCATCAGTAAACGGGACAACAGACGATCAACCAGACTGGTATCATCAACCAGACTACTCAAGGTTCGATAACGTTCCTCGGCGGATTGCCAATCACCTTGAAACACCAACCACTCGGCAGTTTGACCAAGAACGGCGAGGTGCGTCTCGGGAAACTCGACTGCCAAATCATCCAGCATTTTCACTGCTTGACGAAAGCGGTGTTTCTCTGCCAGCACGCGAGCCATGAGAAAAATGGTCTGTGGGTTTTCGCTATCGACTCTTCGCAACTCCCTTACCAATTCAAATGCTGTATCCAGATTTCCGGAATCCAAAGCTGTAATGGTGTCCTCCTGCAACCTGTCGACTTCACTAGCAGTGGGATTTTGCTCCATCGATTCCACCGCTGATGCGTCAATTTCCGAATCCTGAACCGCGAACCGGGATCTGCGATCCGGTTCGGTAGCATTAATTTCAGTTCCTGAATCCGTTGGTGCAATCTCCGACGTCTCCCGAATCGCGTCGTTGTTCTGGCGCGTCTCATCCACGACTGCTTCACTACTGCAACCGCACATAACAACAAGAGTTACCACTGCCATCATTGCGGATCGTGAAAAAGAAGATGGCATTGCGTAGTCGTCCTTCTGGCCAAGACACCAATTTCAGTACACCAATTTCAGGCTGTATGTATTTTACGATTCAGTCTTCAGGATGAACCCGGATCCAGTGATCATGAAAACCGGTTCCAAGACTCTCAAAATCATACTTTGGCATATGACACTTGACACAGCCTTCAGATGCCGAAACTGGACACGAAACGTGGGACGTTTTTTCGGGCTGGTGGCACTTGATACAATTGGCGATGTGTTCCGCCTCACTTACTTCACTGATCGTTCTATGAGGATTGTGGCAAGTGGTACACCGCAAAGCGCCTTCTGACTGGATAAAACATTTACTACGAAGCAAACCAACTGGCTGAAACCGGGCCAGTTTATCGGGATACTCTCGAAGCTCTTTCAACGTAATCGCTTCAGGAAGTCTGTGACAATCACCGCACAACTGAATTTCAGACTCGGTGTCCCACTTATCAGATCCGATCGAAAAAGGAGGGGGTTCTTTCATCGCCCTGGCTTGCCGGACATGCTCTGCTCCCGGACCGTGACACTTTTCACAATTCACATTAGCAGTCAAACCTACAATCCTCTGATCGGCAACTGTGCCTGTCGTCGTGTGACAATAGATGCATTTCTGCATCACATTGTCTACATGCTTCATCCCGAATCTCTCTGCCTCTGATTCGGGTACCGTTAATGGCTGCCCCGGGGTTCGCCCAATTCGATCACGATCGCGAAACCAGGATCCCCGATGT
This sequence comes from Planctomycetota bacterium, assembly GCA_029977825.1. GTDB lineage: Bacteria > Planctomycetota > Planctomycetia > Pirellulales > Pirellulaceae > Rubripirellula. The sequence continues at coordinate 2,204 of JAPOKD010000882.1, forward strand.
TCATACGCGACGGTGCCTTTCTCCGCATCCTTTGCCAAAGACAGCAACGTAATCGCATGATGGCCTGAGCCTAAAGCATATTGAAGTGGAAAGGATTCTTCGCTCTGCCCGGGGATCCGCACGGACAGTCCATCTTCATCCTGCGTGTATTCGTACTTGCCGTAGGGCTCACCGTAATCAAACTCGCGACCGGCAAATTTCGATGCAACTTCTTTATCTGAGGCCAAGGCGAAGGTGTGGGCATGCCCATGCATCGCATGCAAATCATAATTACCGGCGTGACATTCGCGACATACTTCGCGGCCTACGTAACCATCTTCAACCGGGTTCGCCTCCACCCCTGTTTCACCAGTCAAGCCTGCAGCTTTTTCTGCTGGCAGCCTCGAATCCTGTGCAACTAAATCCGTAATTGGTAATACAGCACGAAGCACTAGCCACAGAATGACAACAAACGGCAGTAGGAAAACAAATCCTCTTTTCACCGCACTCTCCCATTTTCGGATTCACATCCGTAAATCATGAACATGCAAATTCCGTCACTTTTCAGGGAAACCGTGGAAGACAACCAATAAAACACATCTGAATTGACATCGAGCACTGAAGGCTGCTCCGTCGCAAAACCCTGCGGGGGCCTCCATTACAGGCCGCAGGAATGATCCTCCAAAGCACCGATTGCCCATCTTGC
>JAPOKD010000783.1 GCA_029977825.1 Planctomycetota bacterium
CGCGATGGTAAGTTTCACATGGTGTGGACCACGAGTTGGAACTCTCGCAGCATTGGCTATTGCAATTCGTCCGATCTGAAAACATGGTCAAAACCACGAAAAATTGATGTCTGGAGTGATCGCACTGATGCCCGTAATACGTGGGCTCCCGAGTTGATATGGGATCCTGAGAAAGAGGAGTACTTGATTCTGTGGAGTTCAACACTCAAGGCTGAGTTCGACGATGGGGATGGAAGCGAAGATATGCACGGCTACGATCATCGTAGTTATGCAAGTCGCACTAGGGACTTCGAGTCCTTTACCACGCCTGAATTGTTCTTCAGTCCTGATCCCGAATTCAGTGTCATTGATCCGTTTATCGCCCACGATGACCGCAACACCGAGGACTCAGCAGACGATCGTTGGGTGATGGTCATCAAGCATGAGCTGAAGCCGGAACGCGGTGGTAAGAATTTGCGGCTTACATTCAGCAACAGGATGCAAGGGCCTTATGATGCAAAGCTTGGCCCGCCAGTCGTCGGTTCGGGAACTTCCATTGTGAACCAGATGGGCGAAGGTCCTTCGCTATTCAAACGCGACAGTATGTGGTTCCTGTATTGGGATTCACCGGGAAGTGATTTTTCCTATTGTCTGGCAACGAGTCCTGACCTGCAGACCTGGACTAACCGATCGGCGGAAATGTCCTTGCCAGCAGCGCAAATGCGACATGGGACCGTCCTGGTCGTTCCTTCCCGTGCCGTGTCATCAGCGATTCGAAAAGAGTGAAAATTGGGCAATGCAGAGCACGAATGGACATGCGCCCCCGCGACCGAAAGGGCATTCCGGTAAGCTACAAAATGGTGGCTTGTCAGTGCGGTTTTGTAAAGACGGAGGATGGATATCAAGTGGTAGAGATTACGAATCAAGGTCTGGAAAACGAGCAGTGACCAGACGAATTCCTTAATTCTTGAAGAAGGTATCTCCATTCAGGCCGCCGTTGATTTCAGCGGCGAGAAGGTCATCATCGGCGACAAACTTGGTAATATTAAAATTTGGTCACATATTTAAAACCCTAACACGTTCCACTAACTGTTTGCCTGTGTCTGTTCGAGAAGGCGTAGAAAAAGGCACCCGAATGCATCCCACCATGCAATCCACGTCCTCACTCTTGATTGGCCTACTGCTCGCCACATCGGTGCTGCATGCCGATGAGATTCCAGCGCCAGTCGCTGCACTCTTGGAGCGGAACTGTGTTGGCTGCCACGACGGTTCGTCCAAGAAAGGTAACTTGGACCTGACTTCGCTGGATTTCGACCTTGAGGATCGCGCCACACAGGATCGCTGGATTCAAATTCACGATCGCATTATGAAGGGGGAGATGCCGCCCACGCCGAATGACTTGCCCGAGTCTGAAAGAGTATTGATGGTCACGGCTTTGCGCCGTCCTCTCGCGGCAGCAGACCTCGCGAAAATTGCCACAAGCGGGCGAGGTCCGATGCGTCGTCTGAACCGCATCGAGTTCCAACAGAACCTGCGTGACCTCCTGCACCTTCCGCATCTCGACATTCTCGACCGTTTGCCTCACGACCGCCAAAGCCATCATTGCGACAAGGTTTCCAGCTCGCTCGACATGTCGCGTCTGCAACTCATGGCGTATCTCGATGCAGTGGAAATCGCTCTTTCTTCAGCCATCGTTTCCACCAAGGATCCACCACCGGTGGAAAAACTCCGTGTCGAAGGCAAACAGTTGGCCTCCAAATGGTACCTCGCTGGCGGCAGGGAATCATTATTCTTTACTCGTGACTCAAAGGGTATCGACCTGGAATTAAGATCACCTCCGAAAGGGCAGACAAATGAACCGGATCCATCGGTTGAATTGGCTCTGTTTCGATCACCCGGATGGCCATACGCACTGTGGCCCGACAAAGTGATCGCTCACACATCGGGGGAATACCGTGTTCGTTTCTCCGCACGTTCTGTGGTGCAACTGAAAGACTTTGTGCTGCAGATCGGCACGTGTTCGGTGCCGATGACGTTTCGTGCCCGCAAACCAACCAACCACGACATTGCTGAGAACGTACGACCCACGGGCGGCATCATCGACATTCTGCCAGAGCAACGTGTCTACGAAACAGTCGTGTACCTGCAGGAGGGGCAGACGATCGAATACGGGCTGCTTGGCCTGCCCTCACCACAGATCGACGCACTGGGGAAAACGGGGTACTACCGTTACCCACCCTTCCCGGAAGGCGGGCAGCCGGGCGTCGCTTTCCGGTGGCTCGAGATTGAAGGTCCCCTCTCGCCAGAAACGTGGCCTCCCGCATCGCATCGGGTGCTGTTTGATGACCTTGGCGTTGAAGTGAAATCAGATAATCCGCAGGCAGAAGCCAAACGGCTTCTACGCCGTTTCATCGAGCTTGCCGCGCGTGAGCCCGTGCCGGAGGAGGCCATCGCACCATTTGAGGAACTTATTCTCGGAGAACTGAACAGCGGCGAGACGCTCGCCGAGGCCTTGCAGTCCGGTTATCAGGCGTTTCTCTGCTCCAATCTTTCTCTGTACCTGCGCGAGCCGATGACGAGCGACAATCATTTCACGATTGCCAACCGGCTATCGCATTTTCTAACAAACTCGCGTCCCGATGCAGAACTAATCATGCTTGCTCAGGACCAGAAACTGCGTGATCCGACAACGCTTCGAGCACAAGCGCAACGTCTCATCGCGGGCGACGGCTTTGATCACTTCGTCAGACATTTCACCGATAGCTGGCTCAACCTGAGCGAGCTGCGCCGCGATGAACCCAACGTTCGCCTTTATCCGGAGTATCGGCTGGATGATTACCTTGTCGAGTCGATGGGCCGTGAGACCCGAGCTTTTTTCGCGACGATGATTCGCGAAAATCTTCCCGCGCATTCGTTGATTGACTCAGACTTTGCCTTCGTGAACGATCGCCTCGCAAGGCATTACGGACTGCACGAAGTGAAAGGTTCAAACTTGCAGCGTGTTGACCTGCCGAGGAGCAGCCCTTACGGCGGCTTGCTCACGCAGGCGTCCGTTCTGAAGCTTTCCGCGGACGGCACCAGCACCTCGCCTGTGCTGCGCGGCGTCTGGATCATGGACCGCCTCATCGGCCAGCCACCACCGCCGCCACCTCCAGGTATCCCTGCCGTGGAACCTGACATCCGTGGCGCGCAAACCATCCGGGAACTGATTGCCAAACACACCGCATCAAAAACATGCGCCGGCTGTCACGCAAAGTTCGATCCCGTGGGTCTTGCACTGGAAAACTTCGATGTCCTCGGCGCATGGCGTGGACATTATCGCGGCCTAGAAAAAGGAGGACGCGTGTC
>JAPOKD010000647.1 GCA_029977825.1 Planctomycetota bacterium
CTTGAGCAGGCGAAGGTGCAGATCCATGCCCATGGTGTCTCAGTCACAAGAGTTGGTGCGTTGCCGGGATCGGCAGACTGGACCCATCAATACGGTGATGTTGCCAATTCAATCAAGTCAGATGATAGCCGTGTGAAACTTCCGTTAGGCGTACTGTGGTTTGGTGGCAGCAGCAACATGGATGTTCTTCCCCGACATGGACATGGGCCACCCGAGCAGGTGATCGGAGGTCGTTTGTACATTCAGGGAATGAATAGTTTGAGTGCCCGTGATGTTTACACGGGACGCGTGTTGTGGAAACGTGAGTTCAAGGATCTAGGTACGAATGATGTCTATTACGATGACACTTACGACAATACTCCACTCGATACCAAATACAATCAGGTCCACATCCCCGGTGCAAATGGCAGAGGCACGAACTATGTGGTGACCGAGGATCGGGTCTATATCGTTGAGGGATCTGTTTGTCATGTGTTGGATAGTGTCACTGGCAAGACGCTCACAGACATCAAGTTGCCTTCATCCAGCAAGTCTGCCGACCCTCAGTGGGGTTACATTGGAGTTTATAAGGATGTGCTACTTGCTGGTTTCGACTTTGCTTCTTATGGAAAGCGACTCGAGCTTTCGTTTGAATCGGATGGAAAACTGAAAAAAAACCGTGCCGGTTTTGGTTCCAAGAGTTTGGATCGAGCGGCCAGTTTGGGGCTGGTAGCGTTTGATCGTCACAGCGGTGACGTGCTCTGGAAAATCGATGCCACAAACAGTTTTTGGCATAACGGTATTGTTGCTGGTGGCGACCAGATCTATTGCCTTGATCGGAATCCAGCACCCATCGAAGAAGCATTGAAGCGGCGGGGTAAATCACCAGCCACTGGCAATCGAATCATTGCAATTGACTACTTGACCGGGAAGTTAAAGTGGCAGGTAGAAGAGGATGTGTTTGGATCATGGCTGGGATATTCAGAGCAGCATGATCTGTTGCTGCAGGCTGGTGCAGCAGCGAGTGACCGACTGTCAAGTGAAGTGGGTCAGGGAATGGCCGTTCACTCAGCGACTGATGGTTCGATCCGATGGAAGAAGGCATCTCTGAAATACACCGGTCCGTGTATCTTGCATAATGATCTAATCATTACCAATACGAATTCCTACGCCGAATCAGCGGGGGCTTTTTATCTTCTTGATGGTAGCCAGAAACTGGTTGCCAACCCGATTACGGGTCAGATGCAGCCGTGGAAAATTACGCGGGCTTACGGCTGTAACAATATTGTCGCGAGTGAAAATCTGCTGACGTTTCGGTCAGGTGCAGCTGGATATTACGATTTGCAGACTAATGCGGGGACCGGCAATCTGGGTGGCTTCAAGTCGGGTTGCACGTCAAATCTGGTAGTTGCCAATGGGGTACTCAACGCGCCGGATTACACCCGGACCTGCAGTTGCGCCTATCAAAACCAGACTTCATTGGCTTTGGTGCACATGCCTGAAGTCGAGCTTTGGAGTGTGAATACGGCGGCTTCGGTGAAGACGCACGGTGAGCGACTTGATCGCGTTGGAATCAACTTCGGTGCGGCTGGTGATCGACGGGATACCAACGGATTGCTGTGGCTTGAATATCCTGCCAACGCAGGACCGTCTCCACCGTTGAAGTTGCAATGGAATGAAAAAACAGAGGTGTTCATGCACCATGCTTCGGTTGTTGCTTCTTCTGACTATCCTTGGGTCATGTCATCGGGGCTGGATGGAGTTACCAGCTTGAAAATAGCGATGCAACTTCGAGATGAGTATTCATTGCAGAAGGGCATACCAGTGGCTCACGTGAATGATGATGCAATCGAAAATTCCACTGGTGTCGTCGATCTGGTAAGTGAAGATTTTGAATTCACGAGGGCATCGGGAAATCAGCTGTTGGGTCTTCGGTTCAATGATATAAGCATGCATCGTGATAGTGTGATTCGCGAGGCTTACATTGAGTTTGCAAGCACGGAACCTGGCAATGATCCAGCCGAATTGACTATTTCGGTAGAAGACAGTGGAAACGCTAAAAGTTTTGCCAAGGCAAAGAAAAATTTGTCATCGCGAAAAGTCGGAAGCAAATCAGTTCCCTGGAGTCCGGAAGTCAGTACGGCTCAGGCACAAAAGTGGAAGACCCATCGCACGCCGAATCTCGCACCTCTGATCGATACGGTAATCCAGCGAAAGGATTGGAAACCGGGCAATTCGATCGCTTTTTTATTGTCAGTGGATGGCGATCAGAAGTTGGCCGCCTATTCCAAATCAGGGCAGAATCATGCCAGACTGATCATTGATGCAGAGGCGAAAGTAGACGAGGCAAAGCCCAAAGAACGTTACCGATTGCGTTTCTTCTTCAGTGGCCCGGAACTGGAAGTCAATGATCGACGCGTATTTGACGTTTTTGTGCAGGACAAGCTCATGCTCACTGATGTTACAATTGACCCTTCCGACGATAAGTCGCGAGGCTGCGTACGTGTCCTCGACGATATCGTGATCGGAGAAGAATTAGATATCCGCTTCAAGGCAAAGCAGGGAAAACCTCTGCTTTCAGGCTTGGAGTTGATACGACAGCACCCGGAAGAAGAGCGATAAAGCGGTGCCCTACCCTGCGATTATCCTACCTTGAATTTGTCATGAAAAATCCGAAATCAACCGCGGTTATCTGGACTTTTTGTACCCTCGTCGCCTCGATTGCTTATGCCTGTAATGTGCCAGTCTTCAGGTATGCGATTGAACGATGGCCAGCGGATCCGTACGAACTAGTGGTCTTGCACGACGACAAATTGAGTGCAGAAGACATCGCCGCAGTCGAGACTTTACGGAAGGCTGACCTGGGTGCCGATACACCAGCCAACTTCAATGTCCGGACGATTGAAGTTGACGAAGTTAAAGACAGGCTGTTGCAGGATCTTTGGAACAAGCGAGATGAAGGAAATGGGCCGCTCTTAGTCACCCTTTATCCAAGGAATGCACAGGAGGTTCCTGACCGCGTTGTGAGTGTGCACCCGTTGAGCAGAAAAGTGGTGCAGCGTTCCATTGATTCTCCCATGCGTCAGCAACTGGCAAAACGATTGTTGTCCGGTGATTCAGCAGTTTGGGTTTTTGTGCCCTGCGGGGACAAGGCACAGGATGAAGCTGCTCTGGAGCGGTTGACTGTTGAGGTTAAAAAGAATCAGCAGTCCCTTGAATTGCCACCGCAGGATGAACTGGAAGAGGACGACTTGTTTCAGCCAGAGAATCCGATTGAGCTGAGACTTGGTTTTTCAATCATGACTTTGGATCGAAACGATCCAAAGGAGGCATTCTTTCTGGAAATGCTGATGGGCAGTGAACCTGATCTTGAGTCGCTGGAGGAGCCTATGGCATTTCCAGTGATCGGCCGCGGTCGTGTTCTTTATGCTCTTGTTGGCAAGGGTATCTTCCGTGACACCGTCGCCATGGCATCGCGATTCGTGGTTGGCCCCTGTTCGTGTCAAGTGAAGGAACAGAATCCGGGTTTTGATTTGTTGCTCGCTGTTGACTGGGATGAGAAACTTGGAGGCGCCGCAATCAGTGAAACACCCGAGAAGCCAACCAAAGGTCCTATCCTGATCGATATTCCAACAGGAAAGAAGTAAGGTTACACGGGCTCGTCGGACAAATTCTTGGTGGGATGTTCAGTGCTGCCAAGCAAGTCCGTAAAAAAGGTCCGTAAGAAACGTCAACAGCGGCATGCCCTTATCGTTCGCAAATCGCAGATACACTAAACGCTCATCAGGTGCGGCTCATGCGTTCTCAACAGTTTCTGTTATTGGCTGTCCTTCTGCTCCTTGGTGCGGCTTGGGATTGTAATGCTCTGGCGGCTGACGACCTTCCCTACGACGCCGAACTCGTGACGCGTCTGGTGAATGAGTCGCTGCGGA
>JAPOKD010000413.1 GCA_029977825.1 Planctomycetota bacterium
AGGTTGCTGTCGTCGGAGCCGGTGTGGGTGGCTTGGTGGCAGCCAGGTGTCTGCAAGACCACGGTCTCGATGTCACTGTGTTTGACAAGTCACGGGGTGTCGGCGGTCGTTTGGCAACCCGCCGAGAAGGTGGCTTGGCTTTCGACCATGGCGCACAATATTTCACCGCGAGAGACAGTCACTTTACGAGATACGTGCGAAGCTGGATGCAGCAGGGGCTTGTGGAGCCGTGGATGGGCCGAATTGTCAAACTCGACTCGAACGGCGCTTGCGAAGATCAGTATGGGACCCCGCGATATGTTGCAGTGCCTGGCATGAATAATTTGGCCGAGCATCTCGCCGAGGAGTTGAACATCAAGACGAATACCGCCATTTCCAGAATCGATCCAGCAGAGGGGAAATGGAAAATCACGGATGCCGCGGGAAACGACGCAGGGACCTTTGATTGGGTAACCCTCAACTGCCCGCCAAAGCAGAGCCTCAAGATTCTTGATGGTCAGTCGGTACTTTCGAAGCAAATCGCTGAAGTGAAGATGGACCCTTGCTGGGCGATGATGCTGACCACCGCCGATCTGGGGGATATCGATTTTGACGGTGCCTTTGTTGAAAACGGGCCGCTCTCGTGGATTGCTCACGATGGAAGCAAACCGCGACGCCTCGAGGCTGACTCCGTTACCAATTGGACACTGCACGCTTCCGCTGCATGGTCCGAAGCCCATCTGGAATGCTGTCCTTCGCAAATCCAAAGTGAATTGTTGCAGGCTTTGGAGCAAGCGGTGAAGAGAAAGGTTCGACCGCTGCACTGTAAGGTTCATCGTTGGAGATACGCACTTCCCAAGGTAGCTTTGGACGACCAGTGTCTTTGGGACCCGGTTGCGGGTCTCGGAGCTTGTGGGGACTGGTGCTTCAGCCCTCGGATCGAGGGTGCTTTTCTGAGCGGGATGGCAATGGCAGGGACCATGCTGCGTCAGTTGACCATCGACCGCCCACCGGCAGCTGGCATGCCAACGGTCGCGACTGCGACTTTGACCGAGCCAAGTGCTTCAGCCAGGCAGCAGCAGGGCGAGGCAAGCTGAACCCTTGGAAATCAGCCAATTCGGTGTGCGGACGGGCATGGTGCAGACGGGTATGGTGCAGGTGGGTATGGTGCAGGCGGGTATGACGGGAAACTGCCGTCGAGCCGTTCGCGGTTGGTTGTAGAACCTGCCTGAAAAGTCAGACGCCGCCGATGCGTTTCTGCAGTTCGGCTGCGAGTTCATCCATGTGAATTCGACTCTGTTCCAGTGAGTCTCGATCACGCACCGTGACGGTTTGATTTTCAAGTGTTTCGGTATCAACTGTGATGCAGAAGGGTGTTCCGGCCTCATCCTGCCGGCGATAACGTCGGCCTACAGCACCTTTCTCGTCGTAAAACACCGTCATATGTTTTTTCAGATCGCCGTAAATTTCGCGTGCAACCTCAGGCATTCCATCTTTTTTCACTAATGGGAACACTGCGGCTTTGATGGGTGCAATTCGTGGGTGTAGCCGCATCACAGTGCGGGTTTGCATCTTTCCTTTCTCGTCAGGTGCTTCATCTTCGGTGAAAGCTTCACACAGAAATGCCAGCACGCCACGGTCCGCACCTGCAGATGGTTCGATCACATGCGGTACAAATTTCTCACCGAGAATCTCGTCACGGTAGCTCAAGTCTTTTCCGCTGCCGCGGTACTTCGGTTTTCCGTGCTCGTTGAGTTCAACTGTCATCGGGCTGGTTGATGGGTCCAGCTTGCCTTCCATGTGGCTGCGAAGATCAAAATCACCTCGATGGGCAATGCCTTCGAGCTCACCATATTCCCCTTCTGGAAGAAACGGGAACGCGTATTCGATATCAGCAGTACCAACGCTGTAGTGGGCAAGTTCTTCCTGGTGATGCTCTCGCATGATCAGGGAATCACTGGAAAGTCCCAGTGAGACGTACCAATTCAATCGGCGATCACGCCAATAGCGATACCATTCCTGTGATTGGTTGGGATGGCAGAAAAACTCGATCTCCATCTGTTCAAATTCACGCGATCGGAAGGTGAAGTTTCTCGGGGTAATTTCGTTGCGAAAACTCTTGCCAATTTGCCCAATGCCGAAGGGTACACGTACTCGGCTGCTATCCAGAACATTCTTGAAATTGACAAAAATTCCCTGCGCGGTTTCTGGGCGCAGAAAAGTAGCGTCCTCTTCACCGCCAAGAGCACCTAAAGTCGTCTTGAACATCAGGTTGAACTCGCGTGGTTCGGTCAGTGTGTCAAGATTCTTTGCATCAGGAGCCAGTACTTCAGTGGTCGAATCGAGTTTGTCGAGAGTGATGGACTCATCTCCGATCGTTATCTTGTCAGCATCCTTATTGCGAAGACGAAAAAACTTCATGCCTCGTCTTCGAACGTCGTCAAGTTCGGTTTCTATCTCGGCCAAGGTAGATACAAAGATTTTTTTGTCCTGATATTCCACCCAGCGGCCACGGACCTGATCGAAGCGATAACGCTTTTTTGACTCTTTGCAGTCGACCATGTGATCATGAAAAAGGTCGAAATGACCACTGCATTTCCATACCTGTGGATGCATGATGATCGTGCAGTCCAAGCCCACCATCTCGAAACTGGAGGGGGCTGTGTCAGGCTTCAATAGCTCGTTGTGGCCGGCAATCATGTCCTGCCACCATGCCTCTTTAAGGTTGCGTTTCAGCTCAACACCTAATGGGCCGTAGTCCCAGCAACCCTGTACACCGCCATAGATTTCGCTTGATTGAAACAGAAAGCCACGTCGCTTGCAGAGCGACACAATTTTTTCCATCGACTTCATAATGATTCAGTAGTAGAGCTTGGGTGAAGCTGGTGCGGTTGGTGATTTCCGCAAACTGTAGAGGTTTTGAACCTGTCTTCGTAGACCGGCAAAATTCCAGTGGGTGATTTTGGAGAGCTGGTTTACGTTGGTCGGGTCAAGGTAAAGTCGAAGCAGCCCCCCCAATCGTGCTGTGCGTATTGGGAGATTCGTCTGTTGACCATCACGGATTACAGCATGAGAGCGAGCGGCTTGATTTTCTGCTGTCCTTAGTATCTGTTCAAAAAGCCACCGCCATAAGCAGGAGCAGCAATCTGTGTCTGACCCGGTGGTGTTGCCGTTTGGGCGTTGCCGCTGATTTGGTGGGTCAGCTTTGTGACTTCGGCGGCGGCCATGGGTTGGGCGGGATTGATCGCGAGGCTCTGCTGGTAGTTCTGGAGAGCTTGCGGAAGGTCACCTGATTGCTGGCGTAGTTTTGCCAGCGCCAGCCAGGCTCTCGGGTTGTTCGCGTCTTTCTGAACGGCATCTTCAAGATATTTCATTGCCGTCTCGGGATCATTGGCTTCCTCGTAAAGCCGCGCCAGTTCGATTCTGGCTTCTGCACTCCCCGGATTCTGGGTGGCCCAGTTTTTCATCAGAGCAAAGGCGCGGTCGTTGCGACCCGTGTCGACGAGCAGCACGGCCAGACCTCGATGGCATTCTAGGTGGTTTGGGTCGTGGTCGAGGCATTGGTTGTACAGGGACTCAGCTTGCGTCAGCATCTCCTGATCGCCTCGCTGGTTTCCTAAACGGTGGGTAGTGGCCGCAAGGTTGTAGTAACCGTCAGCGTTTTGCGGATCGGTAGCAATTACCTTCTGGAATCGCTGTAAAGCCGCGGTGTATTGCCCTTGCTCATAGAGCTGGGTACCGGTGGTGTTGTGTCCGCTGGCCGCCCATTGGCATCCTACAGCTGATAAAAGCAAGGTTGCGGGCAAGACATGGACAAAAATTCTGAAAGGCGCGCGGATCTGTGCTCGATTTACCCATCGGCAGCCGAAGGTATTAAGTGAGCCGGAGGTTCGTTGACGAACAAGGTTCAGCAGGGCCATTTTTCGTGTCTTCCTGACGCGGGTGGCATTCGTGTACGCGAGAAATGTGAATTTATGTTCACCTTTCTCGGGGTGTGCTTCATCCGTTTTGAAGGATCGCTAGCGATTGGACGTTATCAACCCTGTGTCAAACCTTGCAAGACCGGAACTTTTAACCCTAATCCTCCGTCAAACACGGATGGAGTGGGGTAGTGCCCGAATACCACATACAACCGCGCCAGACTGACCTAAACCTAGTACCACAGACGATTTCTGTTGCTTAATTACGCTGTCCAACTACACTCCGAAGCTGGTTTCAGCTCCGGAAACCGTTAACCAATTTGATGATGTGAAAATCGTCTTTTTTGAATAAATATCCCAATGGACACCTTTGGTGCCCCTCAGGACCCGAATTTTATACAGAGGCAACTCCACCGCGCAGGGATGGCAGTGGGGCTGTTTAACACAATTGCCAAGTGAATTTGGCACCTTGAATACAGAGGCTACTTGATGACTCTCCGTGACTCGAGTGTTCGCAAACTTACCAGCAAAGGCGACCGCAAAACCAGCGGGCGACTTCGTAACAAGCGTCGCCGTATGGAACGACGTTTGTTGTCGGAATCGCTGGAGCAACGGCAACTGCTGGCAGGACCAGAGGTTTCTGGAATCCAACCCAACAACGGTGAGCTGCTCAGTAATGGTGCTGTTCTGAATGTTTCACCGCGTGAACTGGTTTTCCAGTTTGACGATGACGCCAATTTGGACCCTCGGACACTTTCGTCCATCCGCATCACGCAAGCCGGAGAAGGTGGGGCGTTCGATTCTGCAACAGCTCAGAGCGATCTGGGGACTAACGGCCTGTTGACTGTGGAATTCAGGTCTGTGGAATCTGGATTGGTCGGTAATGGTATACAGGTAAACCTAACATCCAACCCAACCGCTCTGACTCCAGCACCAGTTTTCTCGGTGGATGGTCGCGTATTGTCGGTGGAAGTCAGTAGTAATCCCGCTGCTGAGACGACCATGCAGGATCTGATCTCCGGGTTGGGCAGTGACTCCGAGGCGTCTGCTCTGGTCGAGGTCATACAGGTTAGCGGCTCCTCTTTGTCGCGTTTCGGGCAGAGCATTGGCAGTGGTTTGAATCTCACGCTTGAGGGAGCGAACTCGGCAGAGGGCGTCACTGACTTTGGTACAGGGGCTGTGCAGGTTCGTTTTGTTGCACAAACGCCCGGTAGCGCAGGTTTGAACACGAAGATTGAGTTCGAGCAGCGAAATTTCGGTGGGCCAGCATCTCCGCTGGTGGTCGTGAATGGCCAGACCGTTCTGGTGCAGCTCAACAGCACTGCTGGTAATGAATCGACCGCCCAGGAAGTCATTGAACCCATCAACAATGATCCTGCGGCATTTGCTTTGGTTTCCACATCATTGCAGCAGGGTGATGCGCAGTTCCCGATCGGTGCATCTTCATCGCTCCCAGATTCTCTGGTGCTGACTGGTGTGTCGGACGAATCTATCGAGCCGGGATACATTGGATTCGGTGACTCATCCCGCGAAGTTGTTTTCCGTTTCGCCGAGCCTTTAGAAGATGATCTCTACAAGATCGAGATTTTCGGCAGTGGCCAGAACCCGCTGCGAAACCTTGCTGGTGAGGCGTTTCAGGATGGCACGGACTTCAGCAGACAGTTC
>JAPOKD010000167.1 GCA_029977825.1 Planctomycetota bacterium
CGGTGCGTTTCGCCACATCGGCCCTTCAAGTGAAAGGGGGCGTCTAGGTTGAAAGGGTGGCAAAGTTACAGGGTCTAAGTGAGAGTTACTTCCTTACTTCACTTCTGCATTACCCAGTCTGGCTCTGACGCTCCGTGCCTGGTTCTGGCGATCCGTGCCTGGTTCTGGCGATCCGCTCTTGGCTGTTTTTGCCCCGATTCCCACTGGTCTGGTCTTGGGTGTCTCCAGTATCAGTCGGTTTAGGTAGCGATTACGGCAGTTCGATTGTTCAGGCTTAGAAGATGGGTTGCCGAAGAGCAGTCCAGCGGCTCGCCTGTTTTTTGGGCAGCCGCTGAGGTCTTTCGTTGTTGAGGCCCGTGATGTCATGAATCCACGGGCTGGTTGGTGGGTGTGCAGCTTTTCAAGGCAGGCACGTTGGTTGTCTTTCTCTGATTGTGGCGTTCCCCAGACCGCAAAGTTTCACTTTTCTACCGATTTGGCCGACTGTAGCGGTTAATTTTCCATGGTTTGTGTCAAAAGGTGCCGCAGAGTCTCTAGCTATTTTTCGATCGCTTGGCATAATAATTCTGGTGACGATTGTGCCGTTAATGCTGGTTCGATGGTTCTAATTCTGTAATTATCCCCGCCTTATGCGGGTCGAAAGCAGGCCATCACTGATATTAAGGCACCCCGCCTGGTCACAGCCTGCCGAATGCTGAACCACGCGGTGCCAACACGACAGCTGGGACGCTGAACACACGGGGACACGGTAAGTACTCAGGAGGAACGCTGCCGAAAGCGATAGCAATAGTTAACACCACGATGCAGTAAGCAGAAGTGGTGTCACGATCTTGGAGGTGCAGGTGATCACGACCGCAGACTTAAAAGCTCAGACACGTCGCGAGCTGGCCGATTTGGCTCGAAATTACGGCGTTCCCGGTTGGCACGGACTCAAAAAGGACGAGTTGGTCACAGAAATCCGGAAGGTTCAGCGTCGGTTGCGTCAAAAAGCTTCTGCTGAAAAGACGAAAACCGCCGCTAGTCCCGCGAAGAAGAAACGATCCACGAAAGCAAAGGCGGGCACTGCCTCTGCTTCACCCAAGGCGGCATCCGCTGCCCCGAAAGGACGCAAGACGCCTGCCAAGTCTTCGTCTCGATCCGCTAAGCCCAAGCCAATGCCAAAGTTGCCTGAGCCGAAAGTTTCGGCCAAAACGGCTCGGATTCGGGCGCAGATCCGAAAACGCCGAGAAACAATGATCCGAAATAAGGATCTTTCCACCGGCACCTTGGTTGGCGGTGCTGCGGTCAACCGCGGCGCGAATCGCACTCGTGCAGACGAGCAGCATCAGGATCGAATTGTACTGATGGTCCGCGATTCATACTGGTTACAGGCGAGTTGGGAAATCACTCGGGCCAGTGTTGAACGAGCCGAATCAGCACTGTCGGAACGCTGGCACACAGCAGTTCCGATGTTGAGACTGCTGAGTGTAAGCGATGTCAATAATAACCGGGCGGAAAGTGTCGAACGTGACATTCCCATTCATGGAGGTGTCGATACGTGGTACATCGACGTGGATGAACCGCCTTCACGCTACCGCGTAATCGTTGGCTATCTGTCTGATAACGGCGATTTCTATACCGTCTGCCGTAGCAATATCGTAGAAACGCCGCGGCCGGGCGAGTGTGAACGTCTGGATGAACATTGGCGTGATATCGCAGAAGACTACGAACGCATCTATTCGCTGAGTGGCGGGTACGACACTGACGCAGGTGATCTGAAGGAAGTTTTTGAGGAAAGGCTTTGCAGGCCCATGCCGCTGCGAGGAGAGCAAGGGCAAACCGTTGCCGATCCTGCTTTGTTGCGTCAGTCAAAGCTTCCATTCAACGTGGATGCCGAGCTGATCATTTTTGGAAAGACAGTTTCTTCGGCATCAGTCACAGTGGCTGGTCGTCCCGTCAAATTACAAGCCGATGGCTCGTTTACGGTGCGGATGGAACTCCCCGACAAACGCCAGGTGCTGCCGGTGACTGCTGAAAGTCGTGACGGGCTTCGGCAGCGGACGACCGTGGTTGCAGTGGAACGCAATACCAAGGTCATGGAACCAGTCGAATTGGATGACCGACTCTAATCCCAGTCCATCTCACAAGCCTCGCTAATTGTGCGGCAGTGACGTAGCCTGATTCCAGCGTTCGAGCCATCATGACTCGGACGCTATTTTTTTTGATCGCTATTTGTATTGATCTTTGCGGAGTAAGTCATGTCCCTTCGATTTTCTGTAGTCCCATTTGTCTTGTTTCTCGCGGTTTGCTTGCCACTGAATAAGGTTCTTGGTGAGGGCGGTACAAGCAGAAATTCCGCCACGCCTGTAAATATTCTGCTGATCACCAGTGGCTGTTGTCACGACTATGACTTTCAAACCAAAGCCATGCAATTGGCGATGGATGAACATGGTGTAGATGCTGTTTGGACGGTTGTGAATGAGGGTGGTAATGGCACCAAGGCTCAAATCGAATTCTATAAAAATCCCAAGTGGGCTGAGGGTTTTGATGTGGTCATTCACAATGAGTGTTTTGCCAACACCAGCGATGCAGATTACATCAGAGGGATAACTGCTCCGCATCATGCGGGTACCAACGCTGTTGTGATTCATTGTGCCATGCACACCTATCGCGCGGCAGAAATTGATGACTGGCGCAAGTTTCTGGGTGTCACCAGTCGCCGGCATGAGCATCAAAGTAATTACAAAGTTGATGTTACGAAAAAGGATCATCCGATCATGAAAGGGTTCCCCGATGGGCACATCACAGCCAAGGACGAACTCTATGTAATTGAAAAGGTGTGGCCTGAGACTACCGTGCTCGCTACTTCGAAGAGCGAGAAGACGGAGAAAGATCACGCTGTCTTCTGGATCAATAAGTTTGGAAAGGCAAGAGTGTTTGGTACGACCTATGGCCATTCCAATGGAACTTTCGAAGATGAAGTCTTTCTCAAGGCCTTGACGAGAGGCACCCTGTGGGCGGCTGGAAAATTGCCGGTGGCAAAATCAGCTGAATGATGCCGGCAATCTCGTGAAAGTCACTCGGCTTTTCTCTCAAAGGATTCTGCATCAATCGTGAAAGTGCTGTCTCTGGTTGTGCGGTTGAGAGGTTCAGCTGCGAAGTCATCTGGTGTGTGGAAATGTACATTGAAGCGTTGCATGTATCGCTTTAGAAGTGTTTGGCGAATGAGTTCTCGCCCCTGCGGAAGTAGCAGTGTGAATCCAAGTGCGTCGGTTAGCAGACCAGGGGTCAGAAGAAGCGCTGCGGCGAACACAATCATCAGTCCGTCCTGTATTTCATGGCTTGGTGCCCTGCCCTCCGCCAAGGCAGATTGAAAACGAAACCAGGCCATGACCCCTTCTCGCCGGGCAAGCCACGAACCAAGTACACCAGTAACAATGACCAACAGGATCGTTGTCGCCAGGCTGGTGTAATTGGCCAGCTGGATCAGCAGCATCAATTCAATGAGTGGCACTAGGATAAAAGCAGCCAGTAATCGAGTGAACATGCTCGCTGTATGCCTCCGATGAGCGGTGAGTGAGTCAAAAAGAAGCCACCTTGGCAGTCAATTCTACATCGTTACAGACTTCGTAGCAGCTTTTGTGCCGAAGTCGTCATGTTGTCGGAAAACCGCGAGATACCTGCTTTTTGTGCAAGCCTGTAAGTTCGGTGAGAGACTTGGGAGTTTTGGGCATCACTTTGTTCGATTCCTGCTTTTGGTTGCGCGGCTGGCCTATGCCTGATGGCTCGCCTGAGCCTGCAGGTTCGCAAATTGTCACTTTGGTTGTTTCTGTCTTCCGCGGTAGAATGATCCCGTTGCTGTTTAAGTTGGGATAGTCTGCGTGTGACCTGTGTCGAGTGGGTTAACAACAAATCTGATTGCATGGTGGTAGTGAACTGAATGTTGTTTGTTGGTATCAGTGTTTCAATGTGCTGGATCATCTCGTTTTGCATTTCGAGCAACGGCCAGTTCAACTCAGTTGGAACCGATGTGAGGTAAGCATGGTGTCACCGGGAGGCAAAACAGCACGCTCGCAGTTCAAAGAGTCCAGCTCATTCGGGACTTCAGTTGTGAAGCAAGAAACGTTGTTGACCGGGCGCCGTGGACAACTGTACGGGCGGCTTTGGTGCGATACTTCGAATCCCGCGGGTGTTGTCGTTGTTGTGCACGGACTGGGGGACCACGGGGAACGTTATCAGTCACTGGCTGAAGTCATGGGTGCCAAGGGTTGGTGTACTTATGCTTTTGATTTGCCAGGGCATGGACGTTCGCCGGGAGGGCGTGGAAGAGTCGATTCGTTTCCGGGTTTGCTGGCAGACATAGGAGCGGCTTGCCGTGCTGTCAAAGATCGATTTCCCGGTGTTCCGTTGGTGCTACTCGGTTACAGCATGGGCGGCAATTTGGTGATTAATTATTTGCTGCGATGTTTGGAGGGAGAACATGCGTCCGCCGCGAAGCCCGATGGAATCGTATTATGCGCACCAATGCTGTTGCCACCGGTTCCACCGCCCCGGCCTCATATTTTTGCAGCTTGGTTGACTGGGTATTTGATGCCGTGGATTCGCATCGAGCGACCAGTCGATGTCGAGATGTTAACCGGTGACAAGCACCATGCTGAGATGATTGCCGAAGACGCGTGGATGCACACACGTATTACGCTGTATTTTGCCACCCAATTGTTATCACAGGGCCGTTGGGCATTGGATCAGGCTCGCCGCGTTGATGTTCCCTCGTTGGTAATGTACGGCGAAGATGATGCCTTGATTGATCGAAGTGCTTGCGAGAACCTCGCCATTCGAGCAGGCGATGGTACAACGCTTCGACAGTGGCCCGGACTGCGTCATGATTTATTTCATGATCACGGCAGTGAGGAGGTTTGCCATGCTGTTGCTGACTGGTTGGAGGATCTCTTTGCTGCATGAGATGAATTCCTCCAAACGGGTTGTTCGCTATGGGAATCACACGGGACTGCCTGGGATGATCTGGAATACGCTCGACAGCCCTTGAAATAGTCACGATTGAATAGTCGGCATTGAGATAGTCATTGAGCAGGGAGTGGGCGAGATCCTTCAATGATGTGGGTGCTGGCAGTAGTCTCGACAGTGAATTATCCAACTTCGTGAGTCAGCACGCAATTGATGCCCGAACAGGATCAGAAGTCTGGTAAACTGTTTTTTTCTCCGTCCTGTTACCCTGATTCAAGATGCATTTCATGGTATTTGCCGCAGAGTTCTCCCAACGTGGGATCGTGTCTTCCATGACATTGCCGTGTCGTTTGCAGTGTTGTGTTGTCACTAGCCTTTCTGTTTTTTTGCTTGCCTTGGTCATGCCGCCGCAGGTCGTTTCGGCCAAGGACGCCGGTTTTCGAGCGGGAGTAAGGTTCCTCGATCCGACCTCGGCGGAGGTTCGCTGGGAGTCCGCGCAGGCGGGTCGCTCGTCGGTTGCTTTTGGTTTAACTCGTAAGCTTGGTGAAGTCGTTGAGTCGGTGGAGAATGGAACCAGCCATCGTGTTGTTTTGAATGACCTGCAGCAGGGGCAAACTTATTACTACCGGATAGGCACACAGCAGGATGGGAAGTTGCTGCTAAGTCCATTTTTTGAATTTGACATGCGGATGAATTACGCTCCGCCCGTGCTCAAGAGTTTCCACCACAGGAACAAGCAGGCGGCTGGCGGATTGGTCTCGGATGAAGTTTTGGATGCACTGGTCAAGCAGTTGAATCATGCTGGCGGATTTGCCGTGGTGAGTCAGGATCAATCGAGACCATGGGCAGAGGCCTTGGCTGCTCGCACAGCGATGACGGTCATTGCATCATGTCGGGATGAAGCGGAGTTGCAGCGACTCCGCAAACAGTGGTACGAGGCAGGTTCTTATGGTGTCCGCCTGACTGCACAACGCGACAGTGACGTCCCCGCGGATTTTGCCAATCTGGTGATTTCTTCCGCTGCGCGGATTGCTGACTATAAACGTCTTGTGGCCAAGTCAGGGACACTGGTTTGTATTGGAAAGCCTCCTGGCGATTCGGGTGGTGAATGGACTGAACTGGGACCAGACGTATGGCTTCAAAATCTCAATCAAGTTGCTGGACTGGCTGAATGGGGGCATCAGTATGGATCACCAGCCAACCAGTCCTTTGCGGGGGAGTCTCTGGGAGGAGCTGATGAGGCGGGAGAGTTGGAAGTGCGTTGGCTTGGCAGACCTGGCGCAGATTTTGGCATCGACCGAAATCCTCGAATGCCCGCGCCGCTTGCCGTTGGCGGACGGTTGTTTCACCAGGGGATGAACCGCATGGTAGCTCTGGATGCATTCAATGGAGCTATCCTCTGGTCGCTGGAAATACCAGACTTGCGGCGAGTCAATATTCCCAGAGACTGCGGAAATTGGTGTGCTGATCGTGATCGCGTCTACGCAGCCACTCACAACTGCCTGTGGATCATTGACGCTGCTACGGGTGAAATGCTGAATACCTTGCGTCTTCCTGCACCCTTCAATGCAGAGCACGAATGGGGATTTGTTGCAGTCACAGATGACATGGTCGTTGGTTCCGCTGTCAAGGGAGAAAGCATCTACGAAGATTATTGGCAGAAGGCCGCTTGGTACGATGGAAAAGATGACGCAGCCACAGCGAAGATCTGCGCTGATTCGATTGTCGCCTATGACAAGAAATATGGTGATGTTCTCTGGCAATATGACATGGATGCAGGAGTGCAGGCGACGATCACGATTGTGAAGGACTCCATTTACTTTGTTGAGGTCAATGATCCAAAGTTACGCACTTCAAAAACGGGGAAGTTGACGAACCAACAGATTTGGAAGGACGCATCCGTTGTTTGCCTGGATCGTAAAACAGGTAAGCCAAGATGGAAAAAACCGGTTCCTGCCCAAGCGGCTGATCAAGTGGTGGCCTTTGGGTTGGCTGATGATGAGCAATTTGTTCTGCAGTCATCCTCAGGCAATCAGTTCCACTTCGCATCCTATGACGCTGGCAATGGTGAGCCACTCTGGAGTCGGGACGTCAATTGGCCAGAGAATCATCACGGTGCCCATATGCAGCACGCGGTACTGATGAACGGCAAGTTATTTGTGCAACCCCATATCCTTGATGCCAGTACAGGGAAAACAATCCAGACCGGGACGCTAGGCAAACGCCGCGGTTGTGCAACTCCCATTGGGACTGGGGAAGCTATTCTGTACCGGGGTGGCACGGGACCATTGTCATTGTGGTCCATTGAACAGGGAAAACGAACGGAATTTACACGCCTGAGACCGAGTTGTTGGCTGAGTACGATACCAGCCCAGGGGATGTTGTTCTCTCCTGAAGCTGGTGGAGGCTGTTCGTGTGGTGGTTGGATGGAATGTTCCATTGGCTTTGGGCCGCGTAGCTCTGCAGCAGTTCCTGTTCAACGCAATGGAGTCAACCGTCAGGAAGGAGTGGTTAAATGATGATACTGAATCATGAAATGAAACGATTGGTAACACTTGCCGTTCTGCCTTGGCTGTTAGGGCTGATGCAAATGCTGTATGCACCTTGTGTGGAAGCTCAGTCCGATTTTGAAACGGGTGATGCGGTACTCGGAGATGGAACTGAGACCGCGTGGACAACATACCGACACGATAATCGCCGCAGTGGAGTCACCACATCGAGTCTGGAGTTTCCCCTAGTCAGCCAGTGGATTCATCGCTCGCCATTGCCACCACAGATGGCGTGGACAGGTCCAGCCAAATGGGATGCGTATTCAGGTAACAGCGGTTTGCAGTCGATGCGAAATTTTGACCCGTGTTTTTACGTGACATCGGATGGTCAATCGGTTTTTTTTGGGTCATCAGCTGACGATGCGATTCACTCTCTTGATTTGAAAACCGGCAAAGAAAAATGGGTTCACTTCACTGGTGCAGCGGTGCGTTTGCCCCCAACCATTGCCAGTGGGAAGCTGTACTTCGGATCAGATGATGGTTTTGCCTATTGCTGCGATAAAGCTTCAGGTGATCTGATCTGGCGGACTAGGGCTGCTACCGGTAATCGGCACATCACCAGCAATCGTAAACTGATGTCGTTGTGGCCTGTACGTACGGGGGTTTTGATCGAGGGGAAGCAAGCGATTTTTGCTGGCTCACTCGTGCCGTGGGAAAAGTCGTTTCTGTGCTCCGTTGACGCACTTTCAGGCGGGTTGGAAACTGAACAGGGGTTTCGTCGCGAACTCGCGAATGTGACGCTGCAGGGCGCACTTCTCGCATCATCGCAAAAGTTGTTTGTGCCTCAAGGACGTGCTGCACCTCTCGCCTTTGATAGTCAGGATGGTACGCCGCGTGGAAAAATCGGCGAGGCCGGTGGAGTTTTTTGTATTCTTTCTGAGGATGACATGCTCTTTGCTGGTCCACCGCATCAGAAGGAAAAAGATGATCAGATCCGTGTTGCCGACCTGGGTTCCAATGCATCGGTAGCCTCATTCACGGGAACCAATCGGATTCTAGTCGCAGGCGACCTTGCCTGGTTGGCAACTGATGGGAAACTGAAGTGCCTCGACCGCAGTCAAAACGTGCAAGCTCAGAATGTGATGCGCGAAATTCAAAATGATCTGAAAAATAAAAAGATCACCGCGGAACAAGCAAAGCCACGACTTCAGGAAGCGCAAACCCAATTAAAGGAAGCGTGGCAGTGGGAAGTAGAATCAAGTGTACCATTCGACATGGTGAAGGCGGGTAACGCGGTAATCGTTGGGCTCAACGGCAGTGTTAGGGCTTATGGCGCCACTGATGGAAAGTTGCTTTGGCAGCAGGAGTTGGCCGGAACAGCACATGGCTTGGCAATCACATCTGGGGTGCTGATTGTCAGTACCGATCTTGGCCACATCCATGCTTTTGCAGCTGTCCAGTGAATGACATGCTAATGTGTTGATATTCACAGAGCGTTTTCCTGGGAGATCATTGGTGGAACGATCAAAAAGCTCATTGTTCGTCCGAAAGTATTTACTGCTGTTAGCACTGGTGATCATTCCCGCCTCTGCGTTGGCATGTAAGGTCCCTGTTTTTCGGTACGCTTTGGAACGCTGGGACGTTGACCGGTACACCATGGTGGTCATGCTCAATGGGCAGTCGGACGAAGAAGTGGCCCAATCGATCAAGCGGGTGACTGAAGTCAGTGCAGTTGAAACTGCCAATGTAAAACTGCAGGTGATTGATCTTGCGACACTGTCTCCTCAACAGCAGTGGCAACTTGAAGACTTTGACCCAACAGTTGAAACACCTCACTTGCAGGTTTTTTATCCTGAACGAAATGGTCAACGGAAACTCTGTTGGGAAGGAGCGTTTACAAACGCGACCCTTGAGGCTTGGCTCAATTCTCCTTTGCGGACTAA